>JAFAVN010000319.1 GCA_019242435.1 Verrucomicrobiota bacterium
AGCAAACCCGTCCGCATGGTGAGAGTAAATCAGCTCTTCCCAACTGGGAGCCGCTTCGGCCAGGATACCAAGCCAGCCGAACGGGTAAGTCTTCTCAAAGATTCTCAACGCTCCAGGCGGGAGGCTGATTCGCGAAACGCCATGAGAACCATCACAACCCGCCAGCCAATCACTGGTAACCTCGCAATTCTCGTCCTGGTAACGAAAGCGGACACGAGGTCGATTCGTCGTGAACGCATCAATACAGACATCAGCCACCTCAAACAGAATCTGTCCGCCACTACTTATTCGTGCAGCAATCAGATCTTTAACGACTTCGTGCTGCCCATAGACAGTGATCGCCTTTCCCGTCAGTTCGACAAAATTGATTCGATGAATCTCGCCAGAGAACCCAAGGTTGATTCCTTCATGACGCATTCCTTGTTTTTTCAGCCTTTCCCCCACTCCCGTTTCGCACAGAAGCTGGGCCGTCCCATGTTCGAGCACGCCGGCACGGATTCTTGTTTCGACGTGTGCCCTGCTTTTTGTCTCTAGGACAACCGATTCGATTCGATGTAAAGAAAGCAGATGGGAGAGCAGCAAGCCGGCCGGTCCGGCACCAAGAATCGCTACTTGCGTGTGCATAGAGAATCGTCGCTAACCGCGATGGCAAGGCGCTGGCCCATCACGAAGATCCTGGCCCTCCCTTGGTTTCGCTCATCACTTCTTCGGCGGCTCGCATGGCGGCATTGGCAGCGGGGAGTCCACAGTAGATACCGGAATGAAGCAACAGCTCACGTAGTTCCGCGACAGTGACTCCGTTACGGAACGCCGCTTGAATATGCAATCGGAATTCCGCCTCACGATTTAGGGCGACTAGCATTGCCAGAGTGATCAGACTGCGCTCCCGCCGAGTCAGGCCACCTCTTCCCCAAATCTCGCCCCAGGCATAGCGCGTGATCAATTCCTGAAATGAACTGTTGAATTCATTAACTTTCGCCTGCGCTTGATCGACGTAGTTCTCCCCCAGAACCTCTCGTCTGATCTCGAGGCCCTTTTTGTAGCGTTCGCTATCTTCCATTAGTGAAAACTTGATTGAGCTAGGAATCTGGTCACGGCATCGGTAAATGCTTGCGGCAATTCTACACAGGCCAAGTGGCCACACGGCAAGACCAGCAACTGCGAATACCGAATGCGTCGGTTCAAAAATTCGGCGTCAGCCAAAGTAGCGGCAAGATCCTGGGTGCCCGCTATGATCAACGTTCGCGTTTTGATTTGCTCGATTTGCACGCTAAACTCGGCATCGCGAATTGCCTCGCACCCGGCGATATACTCCTCGATGGCAAAGAGCCGAAGATGGTTGATGAATCGTTCCACAACCTTCGGCTGTTGGGCCGCAAATGTGGGCGAGAACCAGCGATGAACCAAACCACCAGCGATCTCGGACAATCCGTTTTGACGAATCAGTTTGATTCTTTCCTCCCAAGCTTCAGCAGTCCCGATCCTGGCTGCGGTATTGCTCAGGACAAGATGGCCAATCCGGCGCGGCGCCTCCAGCGCTAACCATTGACCCAACAAGCCACTCATCGACAGCCCGCAGAAGTCGACGAGTTCAAAGCCCAGGTGATCGAGAAGCCGAAGCAATTCGGCTCCGACGCCGGCGATCGAGCCTGCTCGATTCCCATCTGGCCGGGGATGCGGATTGAAGCATAATATCCGGAATTTCTCCTCCAGCCGGCCTAGTACGGCATTCCACAGGCTGACATCGGTTCCCAGCGAGTGACCTAAAACAAGTACCGGCCGATCGTCCTGTTGAGGCGAGAGAAAGTATTCAGCGCTATCCATTAGCCGTCCCGGTTTTAACTTTCGGCGGTCCGCTGCAAAACCCGATCAATCAGGTCATTTGCAGCTCCAAGCGCATTTTCGGGCTGGAAAATCTGATCGAGAATCGCCTGATCAAGGACGCCCGATATGGTTGGCTCCTGCGCCAACGCTTGACGCAGATGGCAATCTTTCTCCCTGGCTCGCTGGCAGGCTAGTCTAACCAGCTGTTCGGCCTGCGGCTTACCGATCTTCTTTCCAAGAGCGTTGGCGATACTCTCGGCGAAAATGAGGCCGCGCGTCAGGTCGATATTCTGGCGCATGCGACTGATGTTAACTTCCAGACGTGAAAACAGATCATCAGCATGTTGGGTTGCTCCACCGGCCAGACAGACAATCTGAGCCAATGGGTTCCATTCAGCATGCCACCGGCCCACCGACCTTTCATGTTCCTGAATCATCGACGCAGACATGGTGGCCAGGAGCCCTGGCACCCGACTACAGGCCGCGACGATCAGGGTAGGCGAAACGGGGTTTCTTTTGTGCGGCATTGACGATGAGCCGCCACGACCTTCTTCCAGTGCTTCCGAGATTTCACCAACCTCCGTCTGCATAAGCAGTGAAGCATCCGTAGCGATCTTGCCCAGGCAACCGGTGAGCATGGCGAGAGCAGACGCGACTTCGAAAAACCGGTCGCGCGCCGTGTGCCAAGGCATCGTCGGCTCGCCCAGTTCCAAGCGTCTGGCTAAACTCGACATAATGGCGAGAGCATCGCTTCCGCTTGCTGCCAGTGTGCCCACTGCGCCGCCGAATTGTAAAACCAACGCTTGTGCCCTCACCTCGCGGAGTCGGCCCTGGCAACGGGTCAGATGATCCAGCCAACCGGCGACTTTGAATGCAAAGGAAATCGGGCGCGCCTGCTGCAGCAAGGTCCGACCAATCATCAGGGTTTCGCGATGTGCATTGATCAACTCCGTGAGACGCTGTTGCAAACCGGCTATGCCAAGGCAAATCCTGGAGAGTGCCGTCTTCAGCTGCAGCATCATGGCGGTATCAATAAGATCCTGGCTGGTGGCACCAGCGTGCACACATTGAGCGGCCTGAGCATCTATTTTATGCACGAGTGCGGTTAGTTCCTTGACCAGCGGAATCGCCGGGTTACCTGCCTGCCTGGCGGCAAGCATAATCTTTTCAAGATCGATCTCAGCACTCTCGCACACACCCGCGATCAAACGCGCGTCATCGGATGAAACTACATTCGCATCAGCCTGCGCCAAGGCCAGGGCTGCCTCAAACCGAAGCATCGCCTGGACGAACGCTTTATCCCTGAAGAGATTCTCCGCCTCTGAATCGGTGAACAACTCATCGAACATTTGAGCAAAACCTTAGAAGTCGAAAAACACGGTTTCCTGCGCGCCCTGCAGGATTGCATCCCAGCGGTAAGTACCGGGATAAAGCGCGTCTGGTCGCGCCAAGAGCGTCGAACGCCGCGCCGGATCGACCAGGTTCAACACTTCATCCGCACTATTTCTCTCGTCGTCAGAAAAATAGATGCGCGTAACCAGGCGGTCCAGCAGACCTCGCATAAAGATTGAAACATTGATATGCGGCGCCTGCGGCGCGCCGCTGGACGAAGCGACAGCACCCGGTTTGACGGTCCGAAATTGGAACGCTCCTTCTGCATTGGTCGGGCACCGGCCAAATCCGGTAAATTCAGGGTCCAAGGGTTTGTCCTGATAGTCGTCGGGGTGAGCATATTTCCCGAAGCTATTTGCCTGCCAGATTTCCACCAATGCGTCGGGCACAGGCAGCTGGTCAGCATCCAGAATTTTGCCTGAAATGGTTATGACTGTGCCAGCAAGCCCTGGAACGGTCAGGTCGGTCTGATAAAGGTCTTCGAAGCCAATTTGAAAGAATGGTCCCACCGTTTGTGAGGCTGCTATTCCGAGAAGTTCGGCCGCTGCAGGCGCCTTCCTCATGGCCGGTTCTCCATTGGGGTCTCGAGCCGACCTCGCAACACGATGTCAAACCTAAACCCTAGCGCCTCCTCCGGAACAGTAGTTTGCCAGTCAAACTGTGCGATCAGCCGTTGTCGAGCCGCCTCATCTCGAATCCCATTGAAGATGGGATCAAATGGTAGCAGCGGATCGCCCGGGAAATACATTTGGGTAACCAGGCGGGTCGAGAACGCCGGTCCGAACAATGAAAAATGAATATGAGGCGGCCGCCAGGCATTCGGATGATTCCGCCACGGGTAGGCGCCCGGCTTGATGGTTTTAAATTGGTAGCGGCCTTCGTCGTCAGTGAGTAGTTGCCCCTTGCCTACAAAATTCGGATCGATTGGTGCGGCATGCTGGTCGACCAAGTGTCGATAGCGGCCCGCGGCATTGGCTTGCCAAATCTCTACCAGAGTATGGCGAACCGGCTTACCGTCCTCATCCAACACTCTGCCGGTGAGCAGCATTTTCTGTCCCAGGGGCGCTCCTTTACCCTGCCCCGTCAAGTCGGCGCCAATTCTGAGATGATGCGGTTGAAAACAGGGGCCGGTGATCTCGGAAAGGGTTTGCGGAATTGGAACCAGCGGCTGCGCCGGCGCCCGCTTCAGCGACGCTAAGTAGTCGGGATGAAGATGAGGCGGGTGGATACCGGGCGCCGGTTTCCGGTAACCGCAGAGTGGGACACGGCGCAGCGAAGCTGCCACTAGGCGTGACTGGTCAGAAGCGACAGGTGACTGGGGGTTCGGCATAGGTCAAGGAATGTGAAAGGCTCATCCGGCCGGAGCGGAGAGCGGGGGACGCGAGCGAGTTCGTTAAGCGAGCATCCGTTCGGAGCTAACTCTAACGCGCTCGCCCGTGTCAGTCTCGGGGGGCCAAGAGCCAAGTGAATAAGCAGCCTTCGGGGCCGACAGGCAAGCCACTTTGGGATTGACGGCTTCCGCAGTTTGTCGGATGCTCGTACAGATGTTCGTTTAACGAACAACGCCGCCACCCCACCCGTTCCACTGGCGGAACCCGGTCCCCTGCTGCACCCTCTATTCACCCACCCAAACCATGCGTACCAGCAACTCTTGCTCCAAAAAGTGGCATCGCCGCGACATGATCAAACTGCTCGGCGCGACCGCGGTCGCCGGACCGGCAATTTTGCGCGGAACAACCGGCAAAGCCGCTCCTTCCAACATAATCAAGATCGGGTTTGTCAGCCCCCGTACCGGGCCGGCTGCCGGCTTCGGCGAACCGGACGGCTACGTGCTGGGCCTGGCGCGACAGGCCCTCGCTGGGGGACTCACTATTGGTGGCAAGAACTACCAGGTCCAAGTCATCGACAAAGATAGCCAGTCCAACCCTCAACGTGGCGCACAGGTTGCCAACGACCTTATTAATGCCGATGGCATCGATCTGATGCTCACCACCTCCACGCCGGAAACTGTTAACCCCGTGTCCGACGCTTGCGAAGCCTCAGGCATACCGTGCATCTCCGCCGTCGTGCCTTGGGAAGCGTGGTACTATGGACGAGGCGCTAAACCCGGCCAGCAGGACGCCTATAAGTACACCTACCATTTCTGCTTCGGCGTCGAGCAGGTTTACCTTGCCTATTCCCACCTGTGGCCCCAGGTCCCGACCAACAAGAAGATTGGCGTGATGTGGCCCAACGACTCCGATGGTAATGCCATCAGGCGTGAACTGGGCCCCCTGTTGGCCAAAGACGGCTACATTGTCGTCGATCCGGGTGCCTATACCGACGGCACGAACGACTACTCCTCCCAGATCGCAAAATTCAAGGGGGAGGACTGCGAAATCTTCAATACGTTTCCTATCCCCTCGGACTTCGTCACCTTCTGGCAGCAGGCCGCTCAACAAGGCTACAAGCCCAAGATCGCGCAGATCGCTAAGACCGGCCTATTCCCGTCCCAGGTGGAGGCGCTCGGTCCCATCGGAGTCGGCCTCGCTAGCGCCACCTACTGGGCTCCGAGTTTCCCATACACCTCGTCCCTCACGAATATCTCGTCCAAAGATCTTGCCACCAATTACCAGAACTCAGTACGTAAACAGTGGACCCAGCAACTTGGCCCAAGCATGGCGCTGTTTGACGCGGCCGCCGCTGCGTTGAAGGGTGCGTCCGATCCCAAGGACAAGACGGCCCTCGTTAAAGCAATCAGCACCTTGGAAGTGGAAACTCCGGTGGGGCGCCTCCATTGGGGTACGGGTCCGAACGCTAATGTGGTTGCGACATCGTTTCTGGGCGGCCAATGGGTACAGGCGCAAGCCGGCAGCAACTATAAGCTGGACTTCGTGATCTGCGAGAACGCCTCCGACCCCAACGTCCCGGTTGCCGGGCAATTGCGCGCCTGGACGGCATGAAACCACGGATGGCAACTGCCAAGAACACGATGACAAGCACCCGTAACGAGACGGTTTTAGCCGGTCTCGGGCTCTCCAAGCACTACGGTGACCTGCAGGTGCTCAGCCAGGTGGAGTTCTCTGTTGGCGTATCGGAAGCGATTGGCGTCGTGGGGCCCAACGGCGCGGGAAAGACCACGTTGCTCAGCGTGCTGGCAGGCTCGGTCAAGCCATCCGCAGGCACCGTTATCCTCAATGGGGTGGACGTCACTTGTCTACGCCCCGAGATGCGCTGCCGCCGCGGCATAGGACGAGCCTTCCAGATCCCCCGCCCCTTCGGCGGCATGACCGTGCTGGAGAACGTTATTGTCGGGGCCGCTTACGGCGCTCGACTGCCGCACAAAGACCTATACAAACAGTGCGTTGCAGTACTCGAACTCTGCGGACTAATCGACCTTGCCAACCGCCGTGCGGAAAGCCTGGGCCTACTGCACCGTAAGCGCCTCGAACTCGCCCGCTCGCTTGCGACAGACCCGCGCGTTCTTCTGCTCGACGAGATCGGCGGTGGCCTCACCGACGCCGAAGCCGCGGAACTCGTCAGCACTGTCAAACAAGTACGGCACCTAGGCGTCAGTATCGTCTGGATCGAACACGTCGTGCACATACTCCTGCAGGTCGTCGATCGGCTCATTTGCATGGACGCCGGAAGGGTTATTGCCGAAGGTGAACCAGGGGAGGTCTTGCGGGACGCCGCGGTCGCCGACGCCTATCTGGGAAAGTCGAGAACATGAACCCCTTGCTCCAAGTCGACAATCTTGTCGCATGCTACGGCCTTTTGCAGGCAGTCCGCAGGGTTTCGCTCTCGGTAGCCGAAGGCGAAGTATTGGCCCTCGTCGGTGCCAATGGCGCCGGAAAATCCACGCTCTTGCGAACCATCGCCGGTGTGCATCCGGTCACCGATGGCACCATCCATTTCGATGGGACCAACATTACTCGTGTCCCATCACATCACCGGGTTGCCGCCGGCCTCGCCTTGGTCCCCGAGGGACGAAAACTGTTCCCCGAGATGACCGTTGAGGAGAACCTCCTCGTCGCCGCAAGGCGTGCCCGACCAGGCCCCTGGACCGTCGACACGGTACTAACCGCTTTCCCAATGCTGAGGCCGTTGCTTGGCAAACCTGCCGCCGTCCTCTCCGGCGGCGAGCAGCAGACCGCAGCCATCGCTCGCGCGCTAATGACAAATCCCCGAGTTCTCCTCCTTGACGAGGTGTCCCTAGGTCTGGCGCCAGTCGCCGTCAAGTCTGTGTACGAGTCGCTGCACAAACTCATCCGTGATGGCGCTACCCTCGTGATCGTCGAACAGGACTTGCAGCGCGCGCTTTCGGTGGCGGATCGCGTCGTATGCATGCTTGAGGGTCGGGTCGTGTTGCAGTCGGTAACCCAGGCCGTAACCCGCGAACAAGTTACGGAGGCATTCTTCGGCCTCTCCCGCGTCAGCACTTCGTCCGCAAAGACGGAGCCTTCCCTCGGGCAGCAAACTTGAACTGGATCAATGCCATCGTCCAAGGCGTCTTTCTCGGCGGCCTCTATGCCCTCTTCGCCTGCGGATTGTCGTTGATATTCGGCGTAATGCGCATCATCAATCTGGCCCACGGCGACTTGGCGGTTGCCGGCGCCTTCGGGGTCTGGGTTGTCGCCACCCGGGCGCACCTGTCACCGTTCATCGCGCTGCTTCCGGTACTGCCGGTGATGCTGCTGCTCGGCTTCACCCTGCACCGCACAGTGCTCGCTCGCAGCTTGCGTTCTGGCCCGCTCACCCCGCTGTTGACCACTTTCGGCCTGGCCATCGTCATCCAGAACGCTCTGCTGCAGGTCTTCTCACCAGACGTACATTCCCTCGGCTCCCTGACCGGCTCAGTCTCTACCGGCAGCTGGCGGCTGACTTCCCAACTCTCTGTGCCGTACCTCGGGGTGCTTATTCTCGCTGTCGCCATCATAGTCCTTGGCACCCTGCAGTTCACCCTGCAACACACTGCATTCGGCCGGGAGATGAGGGCAACCGCTCAAGATCCGGAGACCGCGGGCCTTGTCGGCGTGCCGGCTTCGCTGGTGTACGCGCGTGCGACGGCGATTGCGGTCGCGACTGCCGCTCTTGCTGGCACTTTTCTGGCGATCCACTCGACTTTCGACCCCTCCAGCGGACCCACCCAGCTCATATTCGCGTTTGAGGCAGTCGTCATCGGCGGTCTAGGTTCAATTTGGGGAACGCTGTTCGGCGGCATCGTGCTGGGAATAGCACAAACCATCGGCGCAACCGTCGACCCTCAATACTCGATCTTGGCCGGCCACCTCGTATTTCTAGTCGTTCTTGCCAGCCCTCGCGGCCGGTTCATGGCCGCTCGGAGCGCCACCCCATGACCAAGGCCATCGGCCCCGAAACTTCCCCCAAATGGATCGTTCTGCGATCCAGCCCCGCGTCACGAATTGGTTCGTATGCCCTGATACTCACTGGGCTGGCCTTGTTCGGAGTCCCTCAATGCTTCGGCACTAACGTCGTTCAGCAACTGACCAGCCTCTATATTTTCCTTATCCTGGCTATGATGTGGAACGCGCTGGCCGGCTACGCCGGCTTAGTCTCGATCGGTCAGCAGGCCTTCATCGGTTTCGGCGCCTACGGCACGATCTTTTTTACGCAGCAGGATATCCACCCCTACCTCGCCATGATTCTTGCTGCCGTTGCCTCGGCAGCGCTCGCCGCTATCCTGTCGCCCCTCGTGCTTCGATTGCGGGGCGGCCAGTTTGCAGTCGGCACCTGGGTAGTCGCGGAAACGATCGCGCTCCTGGTCGCCATGGACCAGGGACTAGGCGGTGGTACCGGCATTTCGTTGCGCGGCCTCAATATTTACGCGCACGACGTCCGCGCTGCCCTTACTTATTGGTTGACGCTCGGCTTTACCTTCCTTCTTTTCCTTCTTCTCTTCTGGTTGCTTCGCCATCGAACCGGAGCTGCGCTCCAAGCCATCCGTGACGATGAAGAGGCCGCAGCTTCACTCGGCGTCCGGATCTGGCCGCTGAAGTTTGTACTTTTCGTACTCGCCGGTTTTGGTTGCGGGGCAGCCGGGGCGCTGACTCTGGCCAACACACTGTTCATCCAGCCGAAGTCCATTTTCGGGGTGCAGTGGTCGGCGTACCTGGTTTTCATGGTGTTGGTCGGTGGCCTCGGCACGTTTGAAGGGCCAATCATCGGAGCAATCCTGTTCTTCGTTATCCAATACGAGTTCGCCGATTTAGGCGCCTGGTACCTGATCGGCCTCGGTCTGATCGCTATCGCCTTTGCACTCTTCCTCCCCCGCGGCCTGTGGGGCCTGATCAACAACAGGCTACACATCCGCTTGTTGCCCGTCGGATACCATTTGCTACGCCAAGCCCACAAAATAGAGAAGGGACAGGTCGAATAGAAGGCCCAATGCGCAT
>JAFAVN010000092.1 GCA_019242435.1 Verrucomicrobiota bacterium
CTGCGCGCGGCTTGCCTCCACCCGATTTCAGTGCGCTCGGCCTGCCTCACCCGATTCCAGCCTCCTCGCCGTGCCCAGATCCGGCATAGCCTGACCTTAATCGATCATAACGAATGGCTAGAATCAGTCGCGCGCCGGTTAATGCGCTGTCATGTTCATGATGTGATTTACCCTGATCGCGAACATCGGGTTACGTTCGGTGGAACGGTGCCGTTTCGGAATTTATTAGCGATGATACCCACAACGCTCCCGCTGGTATGGGAACTCGTCCCCAATAAATCCGCAGAGGCAATTCGGGCGGCATTGGATCAAGGCAGCGACTTTATTTCGGCATGAGCTGGGAACGCGCTGAGATGCAGGAAGCACAGGTTCGCTCGTGGGTGGCGGCAAACTTCGCGGTGACGGCGGACGGCAAAGTATCAACGGCCGCAGGAACCTCTTCCCAATTCACCTCTCCTGCCGACAAAGCCAGACTCCTCCGGATCCGGGCCGAACACGACGCCGTTATGATTGCCCGGGGGACACTAGAAAAAGATCGGATGGTGCTTGGTGTGCGCGACGAAGCGCTCCGGGCTAGCCGAGTGAGACGAGGGCTGCCGGAGGAACCGCTCCGAGTAATCATCTCCGGGAGCGGCCGTATCCCCACCGATTTGCCGGTGTTCCGGTATCCGGGCGGCCCTATCGTGCTTTACACCACCCGACGGTTCTCAAGCCGCGAACCAGCGGCTCTGGAAGGGAATCTCACGGTCCAGGTTATGGGCGAGCAAGAAGTCGATCTCTCCGAAACTCTTCACCACCTGCGAACTGTTTATCGGGTTCGCAAACTGGTATGTGAGGGTGGACCCACTCTTATCAGAGCTTTGGCTGAGCTCGACCTGATCGATGAAATTTTTTTGACCGTTGCAGCAAAGCTATTCGGTGGAAGCTTGGCGCTAACCATGACCGGACTCCCAGGCAAATTTCTACCGGCGAGCCGACGCTTTCGCCTTAGTGATGTCAAGAAAGGCGACAATGAGATCTATCTCACTTACCGAAAAGAGGCATGCATCTAGCCAATTCGATTTTGATCAACGCCCCCAAAGCTCGCATTTTCGAAGCTGCCGCCAACCTGGAGAAGTGGCCAGACTTTTTGCCCCACTACCGCTACATTCGTTATCTCGAGCGGAGTCCCGATCGCAACGTCGTAGAAATGGCTGCTCGACGTGGAATAATCCCTATATCCTGGATGTCAGAAGAGGTAATCGATCGTCAACGATATGAGGTGCGCTTCCGCCATCTTCGAGCCTGGACCAAAGGAATGGAAGTAATTTGGAGCTTTGCCGAACAGCCAAGAGGGGTGCTTGTTTCTATCCGTCATGACCTGCGGTTTCGAGTCCCCATTCTCGCGCCCATCGCAGAGCCCATCGTCGGCCGGTTCTTCATCCATCATGTGGCGAATCAAACTTTAAAACACATGAAGGCGTACGTGGAGGGCGCATGAGGAGAGTGGTAGTGACCGGCCTCGGGCCGATAACGCCGATCGGCGTTGGAAAAGAAGCTTTCTGGCAAGGTATTCTGGCCGGCAAATCGTCAATCGATTATGTCAGTCGATTCGATCCAGATCTGTTCAATGCCAAAACCGCGGCTGAGATCAGGCAGTGGGAACCAGGGCGCTATTTTCCGCCGCATCGGCTTAAACGTCTGGATCGGTATGCCCAATTTGCGGTGACTTCAGCGAAGCTCGCTCTTGATGATAGCGGGCTTTCTTTTTCCCCAGATAACCCTCAGGACCGCATTGGCGTGAGCTTCGGCAGCGCGCTCGGAGGCGTATCCAATGCGGAACAACAGCATGTTTCTTTTGTGAACGGCGGACCGAAATCAGTCCATCAAACCATTGCGCTTCAGGTGTTTGGTGGCTCGGCACACTGCAACATTGCGATTGAGTTCGGGTTTCGCGGTATCGGCACCACCAATTCAAATAGCTGCGCTAGCGGCAACGTCGCTATTGGGGAAGGATTTCGTTATATCCGGGATGGTTTTGTCGATGTCGTGGTTGCCGGGGGTGCGGAAGCACCATTGAGTCCGCTCTCGTACGGTGCGTTCGCCTTTATCAGAACGATGAGCCGCCAGAAACCATCGATTGCCTGCCGTCCATTCGATCTAAACCGGGATGGCTTTGTCATGGGAGAAGGCGCCGCGAGCCTGATTCTTGAGGAATACGAACACGCCAAAGCGCGCGGCGCACCTATTTACGCCGAGATAGCCGGCTACAGCCTGAACAATGATGCGTTCCACATGACTACTCCCCTGCCCACCGGCGATTCTTGTATCCGGGCGATGCGCGACGCGCTGGCCATGGCCCAGCTTAATCCGGATGAGGTCGATTACGTGAATGCGCACGCTAGTTCGACCCAACTGAACGACGCTAGTGAATGTGCCTGCATCAAGGCGGTGTTTGGGTCCGCGACTGAAAATTTGCCGGTCAGTGGGACCAAGGCCTTCTATGGTCACCCATTGGGAGCCAGCGCTGCCATCGAAGGCGTCCTCTGCGCATTGGCCCTGACCCATTCTTATATTCCGCCTACATTGAACTTCGAAACCCCTGACCCTGCTTGCGATATCGAAATCGTGCCGAATCAGGGTCGGGAACAGGCACTGCGAAATGTGTTAAGCAACGCGTTTGGATTCGGGGGAATCAATTCCTGCGTAGTATTTAAGAAGCTCTAAAGCTCGCCTCAGGCGAACTCTCCCGGGCGATTTTCTCTATATATTGCCGAAAATCCGGATCTTCGCCTTCGAGCAGTGCGGGAAGTGCTTTCCGAAAATCGGGACGCAAACACCATTCTCGCATGTAGTCTTCCCAAGAAGACCAAAGCCGTTTCGTCTGCCGATCCATTTTCTCTTCGTACACAAGAATGTAAGCTCTCTCGAAGATTGAGACCAGAATGCCGAACAATGCGAGTCGCCTCTCTTTCTGTTCCTCGGTCACTTCCTTGAGCGGCGCCCTTTTGCTCAGTAATTGCAGGTCAGCGTTATCGAGCACTAATTTAAGAAAATTCGTGTACTCATCCGATAGACGTTGATATAGCTCCTCCTGATCGGCTATCCGCTCCTTCCGGCGCTCGAATACAAAAACCAGAATCGCGAACGGCAAGGCAAAGCTTTCGACAAGGTAGAACGAAAATTCGACTACGTTCAACCAGCTCATTAGCTCGCCCTGAAGCTCGCTTGAAGCTCACTTATAACAAATGACAAATGACAAATTGCCGCCGTGGCAAGTCGCTCGAGCTGCTAGTAAATCCCAGGCCGATTTCATTTTGTCATTTGTCATCTGTCATTTGCATCCGCGACGAGCCTCAAGCGAGTCGGGGGTTGTCCTTTGTCATAAGCGAACTAGCGGCCGTTGATCGCGTTGTCGAAAATTTTGAGATCTTTCTCGACGATATTCGGAGACAATTGCTGATACTGCAGGCCCAGATAGCTCGGTTGCAGACCGCCCTCAGGCTGAAGGTTTGAACCGCCCAGGCTTAGACCGACTCCGCCATTAAACAGTTTGATCGGCTCGTAATGAGGATGCTGCTTCCTGTCGGCCTCCTCTTGTTTTTTGGCCTCGATCGCTTTGTCGAGCTCCTTTTGAGCCTTATATACCGCTCTCGATTGCGTTTGATCTTCCATGAATGTCGGTTTTTCTCCAATAACGGTCATCGCTGGAAGTTCCATCGCTTTGACCATCGTCTTTGAGTATTTATCCCGGTCAGCCGGTTTCAGTTCATCGTAGGACAAAGCGGTCTCGCCCTCGTCGCTCCGAATCAACATGGCCGACGTGTTCCGACTCAGCACTTCGACGTGATGATAAACTTTCCCGTTCGTTGCCGTAATGTCGTCCGCCTTCGCATTCCAAGCCGCCACGCCGGCGATACCGGAGAACGCTAAGAAGAAAACAAAACCGCCGCGTCGAGCTCGACCCGAGGTACACCGCGAATGCATCGCCGTATCGATAAATCAGAACCGTCCGGGAAGCGAGCCGAAAGAATGGGAGGGGAGACGGGAAAGCGGGAAGAATGGAAGAGTGGAAGAATGGAAGAATGGAAGGATGGAAGCAGAGCTCGGCCGGACCTCCTCCTCTGGTGCAGAGGCCCAGGCGGGTCGGCTAGGCAGCAGAACGGACGAGGGCTTCAAAACAATGGTTCAGGCTTCCGGATATCCATGTCGTCCATTCTTCCACCCTTCCACCCTTCCAATCTTCCACCCTTC
>JAFAVN010000445.1 GCA_019242435.1 Verrucomicrobiota bacterium
TGCGCGTAGTCGAGACGACCGGGTGCGGGGACGCTTTTATGGCCGCCATACTGGCTCAGCTGGCCGGAAAAACAGCGAAGGAGATCGCCAGTATGACAGCAGCCCAACTCGAGCCGATCGCTCGATTCGCTAATGCCGCTGCAGCTATCGTTGCTTCTCGCTACGGCGCGGCCGACGCTAACCCGTCTCGATCTGAAGTGGACGGGTTTTTGGCGTCGGTCTGAGCGATGGAATGGCAAGGCCGCAGAAGAGTTCGACAGCAGAACGGCCGCCGCTGCTCGGCGCTCACATGTCGATTGCCGGTGGACCCGCCAAAGCATTGGAGCGCGGCCGATCGGTCGGTTGCACTGCTATCCAGATGTTTGTGAAGAACAATATGCAGTGGTTTGCCAAGGACCTTACGGCCGCCGACCTGAAGGCATTCGCTGCTTTTTCAGATCCGCCGGAGATCGTATTTGGGCACACTAGCTATTTGATTAATCTCTGTGCCACCGATTCGATCACCTTCGAGCGGTCGCGTCTTGCCCTCAGAGCAGAATTGGAGAGAGCGGACCAATTGAAGCTGCCATTTCTGGTTCTCCATCCGGGGGCTCACGTGGGGCAAGGAATGGAGGCGGGGTTGAAGCGAATTTCCGAGAGTTTAAACTTTGTCTTTTCTGCCCTGCCAAAAGGGCGTTGTAAGATCGCCTTGGAGGTCACTGCCGGTCAGGGGAGCGCGATCGGCAGTAAGTTCGCTGAGTTGGCTGCCGTCATCGCTTCCTGCCGGTATCCGAAACGGCTTCTGGTTTGTCTGGATACCGCGCATCTGTTCGCAGCCGGTTACGATATTTCCACGGCGAAAGGTTTTTGGAACATGTTCGCCGAATTTGAGAAGCAGATCGGCTCAGCCCGTTTGGCAGCGTGGCACCTGAACGATTCCAAGGCGGGACTCGGTTCCAGGGTTGACCGGCATGAGCATATCGGAAAAGGGAAACTCGGTCTGGCGCCGTTCCGTGAAATCATGCGAGCGGAGCAGTTCAAAAGGATACCGAAGGTATTAGAAACACCGAAAGGCGAAGACCTGGCTGAGGACCGGGAAAATCTGGCAGTGCTGCGAGGGTTACTGTAAATGGAAAACAAAGTTAATTTTTGTCGGCCCTTATTCGCGCTTTGCCACATACACCTCGTTGCGAACGTAAGTGCCGATGTAGCGATAATGAGCTCGAATGTAGGCCAGGGTCGGGGCAGCCCAGACACTGAACCGAGATGACTCGGTGGCGTTGATCGGTTCATCATCAATCAGGATAACAGCCGGTCTTTTGTTCTGGATTTCTGCGATAGCGTCCTGGTCGAATGAAGGCGGCCGGGTGTTGTTATCTATGTAGAGATTGTAAAAGTAACTCCTGCGATTCGTCATGAAATTAACCGTAGGAGCATACGGATAACAGATTACCCAATCGTTCGGAGCCGAATTCTGAATAACTGCTTTATAAAGGCTCTCGTACTCCGGTTGTTGATCCTTGGGGAGATAAGCAATAACGCCATTGGCAGCTTTGAACAGTTTTTCGTCCGGCTTTTTCCTGGCGATTGATCCCATCCATGGCACTGCCAGCCCGTAGGTCAGGTAAAACCAGAGATGGAGTACCACAATCGCAATCCAGAGCCGCGCAATCCAGAGGATAGCTCGATGCGGAGAGTGCCACCGCCGGCCGGCAATCGCTACCGAGCAGGCTGAAACCACCAGGTAAGCAGACATCATTTCACTCAGATGCTGTGGATCGGGACGGAAAAAGAAATACTGAGGAAACAGAGTCAAAGCCGATGCCAAGCCAACGATCAGGGTCAAGGCCTCGGCTTTTTCGCCGGCATTGTTTTTTGTTAGCCCTGACGCCGCGAGCGCTAATGCGGCAGCACCTAAAATCGGCACCGTTAGAATGGGATAGTAGAGAAGAAAAACGAGTATCCGTTTTTTCCCGAATTTGTTTGTGAACATCTCAGTCCAACGAGGTAACCGGCGCGTTGACCTATCGGCCACAGGTTGTGGAGCTGGATTATTGGGTATCGGTACTGCGCCACGACTAAAAGACCTTGCTGGCTGTCTGGGGAGTTGAGCTGAATCGGATTGATGCCTGGGTAACAGGTCGATGGCTTTGGCTTCGATCAGTTCCCATTCGCCGACATAATTATCCCAGAACGCTCGCTCGAACCCACGCTGTCCGGCGTAAAAAGAGACTGGTAAATGGACCACGACGAACGCTGCCGGTAAGAAAATAAGGGTGAGGAGAGTATAGCTAAAGCGCTGATAAAAACGTTCCCTTCCCAACAGTAGATAAGCCATCACCGAAATCAGAGCTGCGGCAGAGAAGAAATAACCGAGATCGATCCTGATCAGGAACGTGACGGCAATCGCAAAAGCTGCAGCTATAATCCAAATTAAGCGCCGACTACGGTGCTGATGGAAAAAGGCAAACGCTTCCAGTAACAGCCATAGGTTAGCCACTCCGAGTAACCCGAGATAATTCCGAAATTGGATTCCCGGGATCAAGATTAAAACCAGTCCGGAGACAAAGGCTAACAACGCCGAGTGAGTGGCTCGAATCACTGTCTGATAGGCGATCAGGGCGGTGCAAATAGACAGCGCGAAAAAGAAGAGCCGTACGACAGTGAAATTTGGACCGAACCAATGGAATAACCAAACGAATGGATAGAACCACAACAGATTATAGCCGAGAAAGGTGTCAACGAAGGGCCGTTGGCCTTCCAAAAGCCTTTGTGCATAGACGGCCGTCGTCCCGCCTTCGCCCCCCAGATCTAGCCCGGACAGGGCGTAACAACTGTAATAACCGAGGGCGATGACCAACAATACAAGCGGTAGCCAAGGCTTGGATACGCGAGTCGGGTTCGAATCAGCAGTGTTCGGGGCCGGTTGTCCCAGGCCGTCAGTTAATGCCACATCAGTCACAGGGTCCCGCCTCGATAAGCTCCCTCCTGATATCGCGGCAAGTGGAAAATGATGAACGACGGTGGTTTTTCTTTTTGCTATTTGTCATTTGTGATCTGTCATTGGTGATCCATTCCTCATGAAGCACTTGGAACGCGGCAAACGAGTACTCAATATTGAGATCGAAGAGATAAGAAGACTGATCGATAGGTTGGATGAGACTTTCAGCCAGGCGGTTGAATTGCTGCGCGAGGCGGTAGAAGCCGGAAACAAAATCATTGTTCTAGGAGTCGGTAAATCCGGCCAGGTCGGCGAGAAAATCGCAGCGACCCTCACCAGTACCGGGTCGCCGGCGGTGGTTTTAAATCCGCTAAATGCGTTGCATGGAGATTTGGGTATCGTCAGTTCCGGAGACGCCATATTGGCCTTTAGCTACAGCGGTGAAACCGCCGAATTGTTGAATATTCTCCCTGCTCTTAAGCGGTTTAGCATCCGGTTAGTGGCTTTTACGGGAGCGCTTTCCTCGACGCTGGCGAAGCACAGTAACATTGTTCTTGATTGCTCGGTACAACAAGAAGCTTGTCCGCTGAACCTGGCTCCGACCTCCAGTACGACGGTGATGTTGGCCCTCGGAGACGCTTTGGCCATGGTACTTTTGGAAGCTCGCGGTTTTCAACGAGAAGATTTCGCTAAAATTCATCCTGGCGGCCGCCTGGGACGGGTATTGTTGCAGCGGGTAGCGGATGTGATGCGTCCGAAAGATCGAATGCCGGTGGTGTCACCGGCGACGGATGTGTTGAACGTATTGCACGCGATGAACGAGTGCCGGGCCGGGCTTGCGGTGGTCGTTCAACCTGACGGAGTACTGGCCGGCATCTTTACTCACGGCGATTTTGTTCGTTCCTTCGAACGCAACCCGTCGCTTAGCAGTGACCCCGTTTCTCGGTACATGAGCAAACATCCTGTTACGATCGGAATGGATCGTCTTGCGGTTGAAGTATTAAACGTTCTGGACCAACATCGAATCGACGATTTGGTGGTGGTTGATGACACAAATCGGCCGGTTGGTATCATCGATTCTCAGGATTTGACGAAATTGAAGCTTTTGTAATTTTAAAGGCCTTCTTGCATTACGCGGTTTGCTCCACTCCCGAACCTCGGTCTACGAGCCAGTCGCTTGCATCAGATAAGAAAGCTTAGCTCTACGAAGTGTTATGGCAGCAGCAAATGATCTCCGCAAAGGTATGGCGCTCCGGTACAACGGCGATATCGCCGTAGTTTTAGATGTGCAACACCGAACTCCGGGCAATCTTCGTGCGTTTGTTCAAGCGACGCTCCGAAGCATCCGTACCGGGAAATCGAGTAACGTGCGCTTTAGTTCGACTGAGACTGTCGAACTGGTAGACGTGACTCGCCGGAAACTCGAGTACAGTTACAAGGACCAGGATGGCTATGTTTTCATGGATCCGGAATCTTATGAGACAGAGACATTGCGCCCCGAGCTTCTGGCGGGTGCACAAGAGTACTTGACCGAAAATCTGGCAGTGGAAGTCTTGTATGCTGAGGGGAAGGCAGTAGAGGTAGAGCTTCCCTCATCGGTCACCTTGAAGGTGGTCGAAGCTCCGGAGGGTCTCAGGGGCGACAGCGCTACCAACGTGCAGAAACCGGCGAAGCTGGAGACCGGGAAGATGGTCCAAGTGCCTTTGTTCATCAAGGAAGGCGAGACGATCAAGATCGATACCCGGACCGGTGCGTACATGGGAAGGGCTTAGAACGATCAATTGTTCGTGCTAACAGCCCCTTTCGATGACGAGGACGAGCACGGAGCCAACGCGGGACGTTGAACCAGGAACTCGGAACGCGGTGAACGGGACTGAACGCCCTTGAAACGGAAACGCCGAAAATCAAGGCGCGACGTAGTACTCGAGAGCGCTCTCTCGAGGGATGAAGATGGTCTCAGAATACCGGTTCGTTGGCTCAAGCAGATAATCGCGGTTTTTCTGTTGCCGATCGCCTGGATTTTAACTCGCGCGTTCTTTTGCAGCTTCTCGCAGGCCACTATAAACCACGCTTTTTGGGTATCCGAAGAATTCTGGTTTTTTTCGCTAGGCGCCGTTCTCTGGTTAATTGCATTTGTCGGTCTTCCTAAACCGATCGTGATGTATGTGTTTGGACATGAGCTAACGCATGTTATCTGGGTTTGGCTTATGGGAGGCAAAGTGCGCGAATTTCGGATTGGCCGGGACGGCGGTCACATCATCAGTGATAGAACGAATTTCTGGATCGCATTAGCTCCCTACTTTTGTCCGATCTATAGTGTAGTGGCGTTCGGACTCTATGGCGGAGTTGGATTGTTTTTCGACGTTGAACCGTACCATCGCTGGCTATTCGCCCTTATCGGTCTCACTTGGATGTTTCACTTGACCTTCACTCTTTGGATGCTTTGGAACGGGCAAACCGATCTTATCGAGCACGGCACTTTCTTTTCGATGATGGTTATTTATTTGATGAACTTTTTGGTGCTGAGCCTCATGCTCATTCTGGCTAGCCGGGATGTTACCTTCACTTCTTTTGGTAAAGAGTTGCTAGCCGGCGCGATGGATTTTTCAGACGGCGTGCTAAGACTGGTCCGGTTCAAGTAGCCGGGCTAGCCCTTGTATGTCAGGACACGGCCCCAGAGGCTCTTGGTACCCCAGATTCCCGAGCGGAGGCATTCGAGCTGGACGATCTGGCTGTGATCCACAAAGAGGTTTACCTCGGCTCCATAGTTTTTGATGTACCAGCAAAAAACCTCCGGATCTGCAGCCTCGAACATCGGTCTCTCCAGCCCTAAGGCATCAATAAACTCTGACACCACGTCGGTCCGCCAGCTCTGGACGTTTTCAGTGATTCCCTCGGATTCGATCATGATCATGTAGGCGCCTGCTTCCACGAAGCGCTTTGCCTGCCCGATGGCCCAGGAAGGATCGCGGGTTCCTTCTGCGGCCAACTCCGATGTTGCTGTAGCTCCGCCTGCCCCGAACTGAATACCAATCTCCGGCTTTGCCTTCAGGCCGGCTTGTTGCACTTTCTCCACCAGACGCAGCCAGTCGTCAGTTGGAATAGTGATAAACCCGCTTGATATCTCGATAATATCAAACCCGATGTTTTTGCATTCTTCGACGTAACGATCTACCGCGCCGGGTCCTTGTGTTAATACTCGTTCGATAAATCCACCTGTAGAGACCAGGACGTCATGAGAATGACAAAGGTCGATTAGTTCCTGCACCGCGTGACGAGGCATCAGGCTGAATGATCCGGCTGCGAACTTCAGCACATCCACATACGCGCCCATGGTTTCCAGTACATCCTGTAAGTAGTTTTTTCCCATTGGCGTGTAGTACGGCCCCCGGATTTCGGTGACACCGCGGGAGCGCGGTTTAATAGAGCGCTCGTTGACCTGAAGAAATTCAAACGCTCGTTGGCGAGTCTTAGCCGATGAATGCATCATAACTTCGTATCTCCGCTTTCCGTGTTCGCAGACGGTGCGATTAACGGTTCATAGTTCGCGGTGTCCGGGTGTCCGAGAGAAAGTCTCTCTGGCCATGATCTGGAGGGGAGTCGCTTTGTAGCTTACGAGCTCTATGAGCAGACAACAGGCGACTCCCAGGACGTCGCCCAAGGGCTGCCTTGCAGTCAGTGGCCACGAAGATCGAGATTCCCTTGGATTAAGGCGAGCCACTGGGTCATTCCCGGGAGCCGCCTGTTGTCTGCTCATAGAGCTCGCAAGCTACAAAGCGGCTCCCCTCCAGTGTGCCAACCGCCGAGGGCTAACCCTCAACTCTTCAGGTGCCCAAACTCCGATTCCCAATGATCCGGTAATCGGAGGACTTTCATGTCTGGCAGTTTGACTACCACCAGCATCTGGCGGCAGGTGATCAGCAACTCCTGGCCGGCTACTCGTTTGATGGTGAAAGCACACCAGAAACGCGAGCGCTCGAATCTTTCCAGCTCACCGTGGACGACCAGGTTGTCCCAGAGCTTGGCCGGCCGGCGATAGTCGATTTCGGTCCGAACCACGACCGGGCATTGTTGTAGCTGCATCATCTCGCCCAGCTTCCAACCCAGCTTTTCCGCAAGCAACGATCGGTTGGTCTCAATAAACCGGAGATAAGCAATATTGTGGACCACACCTCCCGCATCCGTATCGAAAAACATAACGCGTTCGGCGGTGTCGAGGCTCGGGGCTTGGTTCGCGGGCTGCATAAAGTTGATTCAACTGCTCAACCTGTTTCTCAGTTCTTCCGGACTGGTTACTGGCAACTCACAGGCGAAATGGCGGCAGACATAAGCGGCAGATTTACCGTTGATGAGCTCCATTCCTCTCAGTGCCGGGATGTGTTGGATCAGCCAGTCTTGACCCCCGCTTCCGTCGGCACACAAGATAACTTTGTCGGGTAAGTAAATCTCTCTGATGACCTTAATCAGCGGCTCCTGGAGCTTGTCTTTCGTCGCGATGACGATCTGCACCGGATCGGATAGCAGTGCGGATAGTCCCGCTAACAGTTGAGGAGCCGCCACCGGACTCTTTTCCATGAGCGCGCCGCAGCTGGCTATAATCCGATTGGCGGCGTCTCTAAATTCGGGTCGATCGAAAAGCCAGCCGAGTCTTAGCAGGTTGGAAGCAGCCACCGAATTAGCTGCTGGTTCCGCCCCATCATGATCGTCGCGTAACCGGAAAAGAATGTCCGATGCTCCTTCTTCGGTATTAAAATAACCTCCTTTTGGATCGGCAAAAAGCGCACTCATTTGCACCTGGAGTTCACCGGCCCATTGTAACGAGCGTACATCGAAGTCCGCTTCATAGAGATCGAGCAACCCTTGGATCAAAAAGGCGTAATCTTCAGCGAATCCAAAAACGGTGCTTGCTCCTTCGCGGTAGCTCCGGCGCAATCGTTTATCATACAGGTGGTCCCGCATAAAAGCTGCCGCTCGTTGAGCCACCTCCAAATGAGCTGAATCACCCAAGACCTGGTAAGCTCTGGCAAATGCCGAAATGGCTATCCCGTTCCAGGCGGTCACAATCTTGTCGTCCAGGTGGGGCCGAGGCCGCTTTCCTCGAACCTCAAACAGTTTCCTTTTTGCGGATGCCAAAAGTTGCTGAACCACATCGATCGATTTTCCGGTGAGCTTGGCTACCAACTCCGGCTCATTTTGTATGTATAAGACGTTCTGCCCGGTTAATTCACCGTGAGGATCGCTGCCGGACCGAACGTTCCCGGCTTCTTCGACCCCATACGTGCGGCGAAACACCAATGACTCATCCGGAGTGAGGTGCCCATTGATTTCAGCTTGGGTCCAGACGTAAAACGCGCCTTCGCGCTTGTGGTCTGCATCGGCAGCCGGCAGGCTGTCAGCATCCTCCGCCGAGAAAAAACCGCCTTCACTCGAAGTTAAATCCCGCCGAATGTATTCGAGTGTCTCCCGGGCGACCCCGGCGAATCGGGATTCGCCGGAAATCTGAAAGGCATCAAGGTACGCAACGACTAGTTGCGCTTGATCGTATAACATTTTCTCGAAGTGCGGCACGTGCCAGTGTTCATCGACTGAGTACCGGTGGAACCCGCCTCCGAGTTGGTCATACATTCCTCCCTCAGCCATTTTCCGCAGCGAAAATAACGCGATCTCCAGTGCTCGCTGGTTTCTAGTTCTGGCCCAGTA
This sequence comes from Verrucomicrobiota bacterium, assembly GCA_019242435.1. GTDB lineage: Bacteria > Verrucomicrobiota > Verrucomicrobiia > Chthoniobacterales > JAFAMB01 > JAFAVN01. The sequence goes on from JAFAVN010000445.1 coordinate 8,621, forward strand.
GCGGAATAGAAAATTGAACACCGCGGGGCGCGGAAATTTCGGAGCTGGACTGAAACCGCCTTCGTCCGGGTCGAAATTGCTCGATAGCTGTTGAAAACCTTGATCCAACCATTGCGATCGAGGCGGTGCGACTTCTTTGTCTGCAGGGCTTTCGACGTAAGACTGAATGGCCTGGGTAAATCGGTGACCTTGCTCTAGGATCTTCTCTGGTTCGTTGTTCCAGATGTTCGCCAGTCGTTGCAGCAATGACCCGAACCCTGGCCGGCCATAGCGATCGTCGGGCGGATAGTAAGTGCCTCCCAGGAAAGGTTGCAGCGCAGGGGTCAGAAAAACGCTCATCGGCCAACCGCCTGAACCGGTGGTGCTTTGTACAAAAAGCATATAGACCCGATCTACGTCCGGCCGCTCTTCTCGATCGACTTTAATGCTGACAAAGCTTTCGTTAAGCAGCTCGGCAATCGCTGGATTCACGAATGATTCGCGCTCCATTACGTGGCACCAATGGCAGGTCGAATATCCGATCGACAAGAATATTGGTTTATTCTCAGAGCGCGCCTTCGTGAAGGCCTCATCGCCCCAGGGGTACCAGTCTACCGGGTTATGCGCATGCTGCAGTAGATAGGGTGATTTTTCGTAGATGAGCCGATTGGAGTGTAC
>JAFAVN010000370.1 GCA_019242435.1 Verrucomicrobiota bacterium
GGTCGCACGGTTCTGTCTTACCAAGCAGAGTTTCATAAGCGATCTTGGCCGCGTCACCATATCCTGACGCAATTCGTCGGAATTCGCTCTCTTCCAGATTCGCGGTCTGTATTAATGCCTTTCGGACGATCGACCAGCCAACCTGCAGGGCTCGCGCATCCGCACGCGAAAACGCATCCCCTGTCAGGAAAATGCAGGCAAGCCGCAACTCAGCTTCAGGTAAAGACTGGAGATAGTTCGCTAGCAGTTCGATCTTTCTCAACTTGCCGGTGCTACGGGAAATCTCTTCGCACAGTTGAGTGAACTGGCCAAATCCTCCCTCGGCCTGTTCTACAGCTCCCTGGCTAAGCGGAACGGCCGGCTCAATTAGTGAGTCGGCGGGAATGGAAATCGAAAATTCCAACTGATTGTCTTCACCGAGAGCCCAAGCCTCGAAGCCTCGACGACGAAGATCTTCTGCAAATTCGCGCGCATACCCATGTAATGTGAGAACTCGTCTTGGCTGAATCAATTGAACATAACGAATGAGATCAGGATAATCGGCATGATCTGATAGCGGAAAGGCAGCATCGCATTGATAACGATGGGCCGCGCCCGGATTGAGCGCCCAACCCGTCAAAATAGCTGTTCGGCGCGGCTTGATGCTTTGAATCAGGCGCGTCCCGTTTACATGAGGCGGGCAAAGGAATACGCTGCCGGAGAGATCATCGCTGTGATAAACATTGAAAGCAGTTAACTCATGGAAATAGCTCCGATAGAGCTTCGTCATCTGGTAGACGCTGGGGTGCAGCACCACTCGCAGTTCGCATTTGTTTAGTGCGGCCAGCACTTCTTGAGCTTTCCCTAGCGAATATCCAAATAAGATAGGCACAGCCCCATCCTCGATAGTTTCTCGGCAGAATTTGGTGATCTCACCGATTACTTTTTCGGTGGGCGGAAATACGAACTTCGGCAAGCCGTAAGTTGTTTCCATTATCAAAGTCTCTGCCGGCCGCCAGACGATAGGTTCACTAGCTTGACCGGCTCTTAATTTGAAATCGCCGCTATACAGCAATGAGCTCCCATTATATTCGACCAGTAATTGTGCCGACCCATGGATATGGCCTGCGGGCAAAAGCGTTAGTTGACTACCGCGGAACGGAAACGCGACCTCATAAGCGAGCCGGTGCTCTTGTCGGGTCCCAGGCAAGCGCGCCGCCATCAGTTTGGCGGTCACCTCGGTTAGAATCACCTCGCCGTGATTACCGATATGGTCACTGTGCGCGTGAGAAATAAATGCCGCGGGCCGGTCGTCCCAAGGGTCAAGCCACAAATCCAACTGAGGCAGATAGGCGCCACGTTCGTACCGGACTGTGATCATTTCGTCAGAAATAAAATTACTAGAAATTCTAAGTCGAACCTCGTCATGGGCAGGACTTCAGCGGGTTCAATCGAACCGGCGAGGCTCTGCAGCACTGAAAAATTATTCACACGATACACTGAGCTTGGAAATTCCTCGAGTGTTACGACTAAAGGCTACTGGAAAGAAAGCCTGTATAGACCAGGGTTTTCGTGAACGTTCTCGAGATTTGATCCATTTTTTTTGTTCCACAGCCAGAAGACCCTAGACAAGCCTTGCTATTAATATGACTCTACCGGCTCAGTTTGATGGTCCCAATGAAGAAGCACCTCTGGCTGACCCTCATCGCCCTGGTTGCGGCCGGTAATCCGCTGAGAGCGACGAATCCGAATCCTTTGCCATTGCCTGAGGCGAATGTTTTACCGGAGGCACTGAACGATGATTTTCAGTTTCGAAAATTCAATATCTACACCAACGCCCAGCTTCGACCACGCGCCACCCCCTTGGTTACGCGAGAATTGGCGATTTTAATGGAACGCGACCGCAGAACCTGGGGTGCAGTTGACGGGCAAGAGATTCAGGAACGAACCGGCCAATATTTTACTTTCTTTTGGCGAGCTAAACGACAAGCCAATCTTACCTTGCGTTTTGAATACCGGCAATCGATCCTGAAAAATCTAGTACAAGCCAGGGAGCTCTATTATCCAGCGGCACGTGGAAGTCACGAGTCTGAGTTTGCAATTGTTGGTAGCGATTTTTCGGAGGACGGACGAGTCACTTCGTGGCGCGCTATTTTGATCGAAAACAATGTCATCGTTGCGTTATTGCAGTCGCGAGCTTGGCGGTAAGTAGGCCGGCTGGCGAAAATTTGACAGAAAATCAGCGAACTAGATATATTGAAACGTCTGTGAGTTTACCAGCTTCCATCCTGGTAGGGGTGACCGGAAAAGCGGTCTACATCAAAGTGCGGGGAAAGGGATCCTTTCAGAACAGTCCGGCGCTAAAGGAATTCGCGCGCCAAATGTTTGAACGCGGTCAGCGCATTTTCATTTTCGATTTGGCCGAATGTTCAGTGATGGATTCCACGTTTATGGGAACGCTCGCAGGAATGGCACTACGGTTGCGCGAATCCTCCGGGGTATTGTTGGTCCGCAACGTCAATGAGCGAAATTTTGAACTTCTTCGAAATTTGGGGCTAAACAACTTATTCGAGATCGAGCCGAACGCCGATGTGGCCGTCCGAGACCTGGACAGTGCATCCACCCTGGAAACCGACGGAGGTGTCAGCCGGTCTGAACATGCGGCGTGCATGATTGAGGCGCATGAAGCCTTGGTCAATGCCGATCCGGAAAATCTCGCGCGTTTTAAGGATGTTCTGGAATACCTGAGACAGGACCTGCGAGCAGGTGCTGCCAGGTAATGGCGGACGGGTAGATGTCATCTATCCTGCTGACTATCCTGGTAGTGGCGCTGTTGGTCGTCTTAACGGTTTTTTTCCAGAAACAACGCCGGATTATCGAGGAACTAAGGCAAGCCCGGGAAGAATTGCAGTTAGAGGAAAGCCGCGTCTTCGACTTTCTGCACGGGCTGGGAACGGCATTTTCGGACGATTTGCATTTAGCAGATCTTCACCGGCTGATCGTGGAAGGGGCCATGCGCATTTTAGATGCTCATGCTGGCGCCCTTTATCTCGTCGACCGGCCAGGCAAGCTGCTCTTGCCGACTTTTCTTTCCCCAGGCTGTCCACCGCTCATTGAGGTACCGAAATCAATACTGCAACAAAGCAGTACAAACCCCTCTGCCTTAGAGAGTTTTATCCGTTTGCACCCCGTAAAAAGAGGGGATGGCCTGCTGGGGATGGTTTGGGAAAAGCAAGAACCGGTTTTTCTTTCAAGCAGCGACTACGATTCGCGCCTGGAAAGCCTCAAAGCCAGCACCTCGCAAATTGATTCAGTGCTGGTTGCTCCACTCCTCTACGGCAATCAAAATCTGGGCGTACTGGCCGTAGCGAACGAACCGATGAGTACCCCCTTCACCGCCGCGGACTTCATCGTGTTCCAGTCAATCGTCGAACAGTCAGCCTTCGCTCTGTGCAACGCGATGGTCTATTCAGAGGCTGCCGAAAAGCGCCGGATCGATCGGGACCTCGACGTAGCCAGAGATATCCAGCGGATTCTGTTGCCGGCTGCACCTCCGGAGATTCCCGGGTACCAGATTGCCGGGATCAATATTCCTGCCAGCCAAGTCAGCGGCGATTACTATGACTACATCCCGGTCAGCGATAGTCGTTATGGAATCGCCATCGCGGATGTTTGCGGCAAAGGCGTAGCGGCGTCGCTAATTATGGCGATGTGTCGTAGCGTCCTGCGGTCGGTAGCGCGGTTAAACACTTCGGCTGCACAGGTTCTGCATCAAGTTAACCGGCAACTGTACCCGGACATCCGGGAAGATATGTTCATCAGTATGGCGTACTTGATTGCGGAGAAATCGAGCGAGAATCTAATCTTGGCTCGGGCGGGCCACGATGCGCCTCTTCGCTATCAGGCGAGCACCGGATCCGTCGAGAAGGTCAATCCGGCCGGCATGGCCCTTGGAATTGACAGTGGAAACGTTTTCGATAGGGTGACTGCCGATTGTACTATCCGTCTTGAAAGGGGAGATTGCCTGATCCTCTACACGGACGGGGTGACGGAAGCACTTGACTTCAATGGCATAGAATTTGGGATCGGAAGATTGATCGAGGTGATCAAGGAGAGCGCCAATGAAAGCGCCCAAGCCATCGTCGCCCGGGTAACCGAGAAAGTGAAAGCTTTCGTCGGTAACAATCCTCAAACCGATGACATCACGCTCGTTGCCATTCGGAAAATATGATTGAGCCATCAAACGAATTCGAAAAGAAAGCTAAAGGGGTGAGAGAGCCTGCCGATACCGATCGGAGAGACATTGTGGATACTGGCATAACTACCGAGGAGCCAGGGTCTTCCGCTTCGCGACCGGAAGAGATTGCGTCGGCTTCGCCAGAGGAGCTTGTGGCCGACTTACGGGCTGAAGTAGAGAAATATAAAAACACCGCTCTCCGGGCCACGGCCGATTTGGATAATTATCGGAAAAGAGTTGCTCGCGAGCGTGAGGAAGCAATCAAATATGCCAATGCCAGTTTTCTGGAACGCTTGATTCCAATTCTCGATAATTTCGAGCTGGGTCTGCAAGCGGCCAGAGGCGCGGCTCAATCATCCGCCATCTTAGACGGAATGAATATGGTTTATAAGCAGTTGCAGGACTTTCTTAACAGTTTTGGGGTCGAAACCATCGATGCGACCGGAAAGACTTTCGATCCTAACCTGCACGAAGCCATTGCTCACGAAGAACATAACGAAATTCCGGAAGATCAGATCATCCGGCAGGTACGGAAGGGTTACAGGCTTCGTGATCGGCTGCTCCGGCCGGCCAACGTCGTCGTTTCCAAAGGGGTTCCCCAGCCGATCGCTGCCGGTCGAGAGGGCACTAAATGATGGCGGCGAAGCGGGACTATTACGAAGTTCTTGGAGTAGACCGGAAGGCTTCTACAGAGGAGTTAAAAAAAGCTTATCGCAAGCTCGCGGTAAAGTATCACCCTGACAAGAATCCGGGTGATCCGACCGCTGAAGAAAGGTTCAAGGAGGTCGGCGAGGCTTATGAGGTCCTCATGGACGCGAATAAGCGTGCCGCCTACGACCAGTTTGGCCACGCTGCGTTCGCGCCCGGCGGAGGTGCATCAGCCCGGGGCGGCTTTGGGGGCGGGTTCCACGATCCATTCGACATTTTCCGCGAGGTGTTCGGAGGAATGGCCGGAGAAGGGGGTGGCAGTATCTTCGACCAATTATTCGGCACGGGTCAGGCCCCCCGCGATCGCAGCGGCAGGCAAAGGGGATCGGATCTGCGTTACGACCTGCAGATAACCCTCGAAGAAGCCGCTTTTGGGACTGAGAAAGAAATCGAGATCCTTAAATACGACACTTGTGGCCGATGCAACGCCACCGGCGCGGAGGCCGGGTCGAAGGCGGCCACTTGCCCGGTTTGCCAGGGGAGAGGTCAAGTCGTGAGCTCTCGGGGATTTTTTCAAGTGTCGCAGACATGTCCGCGTTGTCGCGGGACGGGGCACGTCATTGAGCGGCCATGCCGGGAGTGCAACGGAGAGGGACGCGTTGAGAAACGGTCTCGTATTAAGCTCAAGATTCCGGCCGGCATTGATGATGGGGCCAAGCTTCGTTCGATGCGCAA
>JAFAVN010000483.1 GCA_019242435.1 Verrucomicrobiota bacterium
TGCTCAGGACCGCCATGGCAAAAACAGCCAAAGGCAGATTGATCCAGAAGATCATTGACCAGTGTACCTTGTGCGCGAGAAAGCCACCGACGATCGGGCCGGCCAGGCTCGCGATACCCCACATCCCAGAAATATAACCCTGATATTGACCTCGTTCGCGAGGAGCAACGACGTCCCCGATAACCGTCATGGCCAGCGCTCCCAAACCGCCACCGCCCACCCCTTGAATTGCCCGGCCAAGGACCAGGACCAACATTGATTGGGCCAGGGCCGAAATGATCGAGCCGGCAACGAAAATTCCTATAGCACCAAAAATCACCGGGCGCCGCCCCCTGATATCGGCCAGCTTTCCATACAACGGTGTGACTGCCGTTGCCGTGAGAAGATAAGCACTAACTATCCAGGAAAGATACTCGGTGTTCCCCAATGAAGCACCAATTGTGGGCAGCGCCGGCGCAACGATCGTCTGATCGAGCGCTGCCAGAAACATGGCGAGCAGAACACCAACAACGATGTCTCGCCGCGCTGCGGCATCAATGCTCAGACCGCTGATCGTTTGGGTTTCAACGCTCATACAAAATCAGTATTCAGTTATCAGTAATCGGTAATCAGTAATCAACAATTGGCGATCATTCTCTTCGACAAAAGACACGGAAGCTGCTGGACCGGATTGTCATCCAGAAAACCCTGGTCCTTTACTGACCACTGGTTAGTGATTACTGATATTACTGATCACTTCGCTGCCGATACCAGCCTTGGCCTACAACCTGAACATGCGCGTAGTCGAAATTACCCAATTCGGGCCACCGGAAGTTCTCCAGGTAAAGGAACGTGAGATTCCCGTACCGGGCCAGAGTGAGGTATTAATCCAGGTGGACGCGGCTGGGGTTTGCCGTCCGGACCTGATGCAGCGACAGGGGTTTTATCCGCCTCCACCTGGAGTATCGGATGTTCCCGGCCTCGAGGTGGGTGGTACTATTGCGGCCTGCGGTTCGGACGCGACTGACTATCAGATTGGCGATCCAGTTTGCGCACTACTAGCCGGCGGTGGGTACGCTGAATTTTGCGTGGCGCCGGTAGGCCAGGTCCTACCAGTCCCAGAAGGTTGGTCCACCCGGGAAGCAGCCAGTTTACCGGAAAATATTTTCACCGTCTGGGAAAATATCTTCCGGCGCGCCCGCCTCAAGGCTGGCGAAACTATTCTCGTCCATGGCGGAACCAGCGGTATCGGTTCCACCGCTATCATGTTGGCCCGCGAATTCGGAGCGACAGTTATTACGACTGCCGGGACGGAAGGTAAGTGCCAATCCTGTCTCTCACTCGGGGCGAATGCCTCGATTAACTATAAAACGAAGAACTTTGTCGCTGAGACGTTACACCTCACCGATGGCCAGGGCGCCGATGTCGTGCTGGATATCGTCGGAGCCGACTACATCCAGCGCGACATCGATTGCCTTGCTCGCGATGGCCGGATCTCAATAATTGCGGCTCAAGGCGGCGATCATGCCACCTTCAGTGTTACTTCTCTGATCAAGAGACGCGGCACCATCCTGGCCTCTAATATGCGACCGCGATCCCCGGAAGAAAAAGCCGTGATCACTCGTGATCTTCGCAGCCAGGTTTGGCCTCGCCTTGCCCCTAAAACCGGCTTCCGCCCAATCATCGACCAGATCTTCACTTTCGCTGAGGCCGCGAAGGCTCATGCTCGCATGGAACGCAGCGAACACATCGGCAAGATCCTGCTGATACCGGCGGCCCTATAGTTTGGCTCGTGCTCAAAGGCCACAGAAACCCCCTACGCGGGAAACGCAAAGAGGAAGGCTTCAGCCAGCAATAACCTTCAGGTCTTATCTGATCGAGCCGGGGAGAATTTATGGAGGCACGCGCCCAGGCTTGGGATAAGTAAGACCGTAAAAACACGTGTATGTTGCATTGATTAAGGACATTACGTGCAATCCAATAAAAAAGTGTCTTTCCTGACCTGATACTCCTTTCAGAGTGCCGCCCGATTCCACAAACGGCGATTATGGAGTACCATCCTCGTCCTGCGAAGGGATCGTCAATGAACACCCGTGAACGATCGATGCCCGCTGTGCTGCGAAAGCTGGTTGCGCAGATTCAGTCGCGACGGGAGAGTCCTGATGAAAGTCTCTTCAGCATCCTGATCCGACTCGAGCAACAGATTCGCCGGGAGCTTAAGGTGAACTGCGATTCCCCGACCAGAAAGCCCGGAACGCAGATAGCAGCGAATCGACACTCTCTGATGGTACCTCGGTCACGCTACATCGAGTGAGTCATATTCGGCAGCACACCGGTTTCCGCTCCATCAACCCCTAATCACGTATCCGCGTAGAATGGGCCCAGCAGGATTCGAACCTGCGACCAAGGGATTATGAGTCCCTTACAGGCGTTTTTCATGGTTTGTCATGTGTTATCATATTGGCTTAAGGTCCTATATTTGAATTGGTTGCGACTAGAGATTGTCTCAAGCTGATTCATGGTTTGCCATTATTTTTGAATCCAACCGTAGGGAACGACCGTAGAAATAATGTCACTACGTCATCGATCTATTCAGGCCCAATCTCAGAAGTGGACAGAGGGCTGCCGCACTTGAATATATGTTCATATGAGTATATATCGTGCTCACGACTTCATTCAGCACCATCCCCAACATTGACCGATTTTACGTGGCCTACTTGAAAGACGACACAGCCAAAGAGCCCGTTGCTATCGGGTACAGCATTGGCGGGATTATAGCGATGCGGCGAAAAAGATCGAACGTCCGAGAGCAGATTTCGAAGTTCAGGAGATTAGTAGAGGGAGGTTCGAAAGGCTCCGTGAGTTCGTGGATTAGAACCGTTGCGCCTTGTGCGGCGAGCCTGTGCCGTTTGGATAGGGAAATCCGGGCGCCCGGAAAATGCAAGGCCTCTACAGATAACCGTCGGATATTCGCCTCTTTAATAGAAAGCAACGCCAGATAGACAGACAAATGAGACGATTTACTCGCGAAGCTCTAGTCGCGATCATCGCTGCTCTACTGACTGCCGCAATTGTCTGCTGCAGATACCAGGTACTAAAACAGA
>JAFAVN010000381.1 GCA_019242435.1 Verrucomicrobiota bacterium
GGTCCAGCCCGGGAGCCGCCTGCTTGCAGCAAATAAAGCTTGTTACCTACAAAGCGGCTCCCCCCCAGGTGCTTGGGCCGCGAACCGGGCGGCGGCGGGAATCTCTATCGCCGCTCGCGCGGGGATCTACTGTCGATGGGCTTGCGGCAACTGGTTGGGTCAAGCCAGGGAGCCGCCTGCTTGCAGCGAATAAAGCTTGTTACCTACAAAGCGGCTCCCCTCCAGGTGCTTGGGCCGCGAACCGGGCAGCGGCGGGAATCTCGATCGCCGGTCGCTCGGGGACCTACTGTCGATGGGCTTGCGGCAGCTGGTTGGGTCCAGCCCGGGAGCCGCCTGCTTGCAGCAAATAAAGCTTGTTACCTACAAAGCGGCTCCCCTCCAGGGGCTTGGGCCGCGAACTGGGCGGCGGCGGGAATATCTATCGCCGCTCGCTCGGGGACCTACTGTCGATCGGCTTGCGGCAGCTGGTTGGGTCCCAGCCCGGGAGCCGCCTGCTTGCGGCAAATAAAGCTTGCCACCTACAAAGCGGCTCCCCTCCAGGTGCTTGGGCAGGCGACGCGCATCTGCACCCTTTTGCTCATGCTTGCCCCAGGGTTGGTTTCGTCTAATTTCAGCCGATTGACCCCGACGCCGTAATCGCAATCGCTGAGAGTTACCGACGCCATCTTTGGACGCCTTCGGCGAAAAATGTTTTTCATGGTCAAGACAGAAACGGTATCCAGGTCGACACACCTGACGTTAATTTTCGTCCCGTCGGCAGACGCGGCGGTTTCTGGGTACCAGACCAATTGAACGTCGGTGTGCCATATAAATGGGGCGGCTTCGATTCACTCCCGGATTTTGATGCCGGCATCAAGCATGGCAGGTACGGCGGGGACATTACTACCAAGCGGGAGATCCCTGACGGAGTCAGTTGCGAGGCGGTTGGCGTTGATTGCTCAGGGTTTGTTTCCCGCTGTTTCAACCTACCCAGACAATACAGTACCTATGAGTTACCCGAGTTGTTGTTCCCTGTTCCCAGCCTCGGGCATCTGCAAAAAGCCGACCTGATCATCAAACCACGAGTCCATTGCATGATCTTCCTGGAATTCGACCCCGCTGATCCAGGTGCCGCATCGGTCTACGAGTCGGGCTCCCCTCACAATCCGGAGGTTGTGTGGCCCGTGGGCCGGGTGACATTAAGTCGCGTTTCCGTTCCCAGATTGCTTTCTCTAGGATATCGGCTTTTCCGATTCGACTGAAAAGCCAATTCAAGTTGAACCGCCGCTCATAGTTTGAGCCGATTCAGCCGCAGCGCGTTACTAACTACCGATAGAGAGCTGAACGACATCGCAGCTCCCGCAATCATCGGATTTAGCAGCAGCCCAAATAAGGGATAGAGGACGCCCGCTGCGATCGGAAGACCGATCAGGTTATAAATAAATGCGAAAAAAAGGTTCTGACGGATGTTTCGCATAACACCTTTACTCAGGAGTAATGCCTTTGCCACGCCGGTCAGGTCGCCTTTTACCAGGGTGATTCCGGCACTCTGGATAGCCACATCGGTACCCGTGGCCATGGCGATGCCAAGATTCGCGGCCGCTAACGCTGGTGCATCATTAATCCCGTCCCCAGCCATTGCTACCTTGCCTCCCTTTGCTTGCAGTTCTTTAACCAGCCGTTGTTTATCTTCCGGCTTGAGGCCTGCGCGAACATCATCGATGTGAAGCCGGTCCGCGACAGCCTTTGCCGTATGCGCAGTGTCTCCGGTCGCCATTACAATCTTGATCCCCATCTCATGCAACCGTTGAATCGCCCCAATGGCAGTATCCTTGATAGGGTCAGCTAAACCGATCAGCCCGGCTGGCTCGCCGTCTAACGCTACCCAGACTAAACTGCGCGCTTGATGGCTCAGTTCCTCCGCTTGGTCCGCGAGCGCCGGCGGGATATTTATTCCTCGATCTTGCAAGAAGTCCCGTTTTCCGACCAAGACGCTGGCTCCGCCGACTCTCGCGCTCAATCCAGCCCCCGTCACAGAGACGAAATCCGAAGTTTCTTTTCTGGATAACCCCTTGCGATCAGCCGCTAAAACCACCGCTCTCGCTAGCGGGTGCTCGCTATCACCCTCTACGGAAGCGGCAAACGTCAGCAATTGATTCTCATCGAATCCGGAGGCCGGCACCACGTCCGTGACCTCTGGTTTTCCGATGGTTAATGTCCCGGTCTTATCTACGATCAGATGCGTCAGCTTTTCGGCGGTCTCAATGGCTTCCGCATTTTTTATCAGGATGCCCTGCTTAGCGCCGCGGCCGACACCCACCATAATAGACATTGGAGTCGCCAGGCCCAAAGCGCACGGACAAGCAATGATCAATACGGCCACCGCGTTTACCACAGCGTAAGCCATCGACGGTTGAGGACCCCAAATTCCCCACACAATAGTTGTGAGCAAGGCCGCCCCGATTACCGCGGGGACAAAATACCCCGACACTTGATCAGCTACTTTTTGAATAGGAGCCCGGCTCCGCTGTGCTTCAGCAACTAGTTCAATAATTTGAGCAAGAACGGTTGCGTGCCCTACCTTCTCGGCTCGTATCATGAAAGTACCGGTTTGATTGACGGTTGCTCCGATGACACTGTCGCCGATCCCTTTCTCAACCGGCATCGGTTCACCCGTGATCATCGATTCATCCACCGAGCTGAAACCTTGGATGATGATTCCGTCAACCGGAATCTTTTCACCTGGCCGGACACGCACTACATCTCCCGGCTCTAACTGATCGACTATAATTTCTTCCTCAGTGCCGCTAGCTGTCACCCGATGTGCATTTTTCGCGGCCAGGCCTAGCAGCAGCTGAATCGCCTTGCCTGTCTGCTTGCGAGCTCGAGCCTCCAACCATTGGCCGAACAAAACCAACACCACAATGACCGCCGCGGATTCGAAGTAGAGATCAAGTTCCCCGTGATGCTTAAATGAATCTGGAAAAGCATTCGGGTAAACCGTCGCCATTGTGCTGTAAAGATAGGCCGCTCCCACGCCGACACCGATTAAGGTGAACATGTTCAGGCTTCGGTTCACGATCGAGCGCCACGCCCGTTCGAAGAAGATACCGCCGCACCAGACAACGACGACGGTAGCCAGAATGAACTGGAGCCATTTGTTCCAGCCTTCCGGGGTCCCATGTTCGAGGCCGAAGCCCGGAACCATTTTCCCCAGCGAAAGTATCAGGATTGGAACGACCAATACGACTCCGACCCATAATTTTACCGCTAGCGATCGAGTCTCCCGGTCCTCTTCCTCTCCCGCACCCGTGACCTTCAGTTCGAGTGGCATGCCACAGATCGGGCAATTGCCCGGCTGATCCTGTTCGATCTCAGGATGCATGGGACAGGTATAAACCCTCTTACCGGGGGAGCCGCGATAAGCGGGATTACGCTCTAATTGCATCCCGCACTTTGGGCAGTCGCCAGGTGTGTCAGATCCCACACCCGGGCACATCGGGCAATAATACCCCATCGCTGGTGTGACCTTTGCCTCTGCTGACACTGGTTCTTGATAATCATCAGGAACTTCGTGGCAGCAATGCTGTTCCTTGTGCCCGCTCGGGTAAGAACGCTCCTCAGTCACTTGGCTAGCGGCATAACGAGCCGGATCCGTATTAAATTTTTGGGCGCACTCGAGGGAACAGAAATAGTAAGTCTTCCCCTGGTAATCTCGCTTGCTCGCGGCTGAGCCTGGCTCGAGGTCCATCCCGCACACCGGGTCTTTCTCTAGCGCCATATCGTTCCCTGGCCTTTCCACATCCTAACGCAGAAACCCGGATAAAACCGTGCGCACCTCCGCAACCAGTTCTTTCGGCTTCATTGCCTTAGCGGCAGAATGCCGGCCGTCCTTCTCTGCTCCCAGAACACAGGTTTCAAGATGGCTGGTTAGCAATTCAACCCCGAGCGCGTCCAGCGCGGATCGCACCGCCGAAATCTGATTCAGGATATCCACGCAATACCGACCTTCCTCAATCATCCGTTGTACCCCGGCCACTTGACCGTTGATCCGTTTTGCTCGACCGAGGATTTTTTCCCGGGTTTCATCGTTCATGAAAACATACATATACTGGGCATGGGTATAATGCAAAATGGAAAATCGAGTGTGTATGTCGCCCCAAGGATAACCCCGCGCGACGCAGTTAAAGACTGCGCACTGGTAGGGCGAGGCTGGTACCTTCCACAAAAGGTATACAAAGCAATTGCGTTAGCCGGATCGCCTGCTTGCTGAACTGCACGGTCGCCGGGCCGTTCCGCGGTTGAGAATCTGATGCAAACCGGCCACAAGTCCTGGGAACGGCTCGGCGCACGCTCGGCCGAGCGTATGATACCCTCAGGACAGTGTCATCCACCTTGGGACGCCCCTCAGGCCGTTCGGGAGCTTCGCCCCAACGATGTTGCCGTTCCCTGCTTCTACCCTATTTTGACGCCCATAGGCAACTGCTGGACGGGCGGCGAATCTGCGGGTCCTTGTTTTTCGATTTCTGCTCTCAATTGGTTGCGATCGTACTGGTTCCGTCAACGGTAAACTCCCACCGGGTTTCTACCTTCTTGCCGTTCACCATCGCGGTTAGAATAACGCTATACAGCTTGGGAACCAATTTCTGAGTGAAAGCGTAGCTCACCAATTTCGTCTTTGGATCATACACTGCCGGAACTAGACCAAATCCGCTGATCCGCATTTCTACTGACTTAGGATCTACCTCCCCCATGCTGGCCAAATTTGCTTTAATAGTCGGCATCCGTTGGGTGATGTGCTGATCGTTCAACGGTTCCGTTAACATGGCGGCCGAAGCAAGTTGGCTGGTTTCAACCCCTGGCTGAGTGTTATCGTTCGCTCCAAAGTCGAGCGCCATCTTGAATATATTACCGTGTGCCGAGTCGATAGCATAGCGGCCAATCTGGTCGGTGGGGACATTGTGATCCATATGCCGTCCGTATACCGTAAATTGCATTTCGTAACCGGCTTGTTTAGCAGTTTGACGAACAATCTCGTTGTGGAAGCCGTAGGGAAACGCGAAGGCGTCAATCTTAATTCCCAACTTTTCTTCCAGGACCTCCTTACACCCATAAACCTCATTGTGTAGCCAGGCGGGATAATTCTGTCCCCGTGGCGCGTGCCTCAGGTCGTGGTGTGACACTGTGTGAGCTTCAATATCGACCCCGGCGTCTCGCATCTCTTCCAGCTGTGGCCAGGTCATCGCTTTACCCCCTGCCCCTATCCACTTGGTATACACAAACAAGGTGAATGGATAGCCAAACTCCTTCAGAATCGGCCAAGCGACGTAATATTGCGAGTTCCATTCGTCGTCGAGGGTTATGACCGCACTTTTTGATGGAATCGGCTTTTTCCCGTGCAGCCATGCGACCAGGTCCTGCATTCGGATGACGGAAATTCCATTATCTTTAAGCGCCTTCATCTGAGCGCGAAAATCATTCGGCGTAGTCACCAACGCTGCCGGTTTATCTTCGAAGCGATGGTAGAGCAGCACCGTGAATCGGGCAGTCCGATTGATGTCAGGAGTCGGTGCGGGCATCGCCCGAGCCAAGGGAGTAGGCGTGGCCGATGGGGGCGTGGCCTGGGTAAAAATACCACCCTTCCTACATCCCATCATGAAGAAGAGCTGTAAGACCAAAAACCACAAGAACAAACACCGCTGCATACCACTCCCCAGCGGACTATAGCACCACTTACGGCACTTTCATATCGATCTGATCGTTCGATTGCATCGTCTC
>JAFAVN010000151.1 GCA_019242435.1 Verrucomicrobiota bacterium
GACGCGTATTAGCATCGAGAGGTTACTTGGCACCTTGGACGTTGGAGAAGCCGTGAGTTTGGGAGCGCCGCACCAATTCCCGATGCCTCGGTCCGCTGCTTCAATCTTTCCGTTGAACGAGTTGGATGGGGTTACCGTCCTGGATCAGCGATCCAAGCGGCGCGCAGCTTGCCGTCTAGGAAATCATGGCAGAAGAGAGGACAGGCACGCCCTTGGCGACCGATGCGTTCAACGCGGTATCCGTGTCCTCGCTCCACACAACCATTTCAATCCAGCGGCCTTCTCCTGCCGGATCCTTGTATATTACCTGTGGAATGAGTTGCGGAAATAGAGCATTAACAAGAAATCAATCAGCACCGATGCCTGAAATTCCCTCACCGCTAATCGACCTTCTTTCCGCAGAATCGTTCACTGCCGAACACCTGCCCGACGCCGTCAACTTCTGCGTTTATGAGACGGCATTCCCCGACAAGATTCGCGCCGCGTTTCCTGACAACACCATCCGGCTGACCATCTATGGTTTAAACGATTCGACGCTGGAAGCAGGTCTGGCGTTGAAGAAACTTGAAGCTGCCGGATACCAGAACGTTAAAGTTTTAGCGGGCGGTCTGGAAGGTTGGAAGGCTAGTGGAAAAGCCATCGAGAAAGGCGCGGCAACGGTTAGCCAATCAGTTGCAGGTCGCTACGAAGTGGACCAAGCAGCGAGCGTGGCCGAATGGGTAGGTAGAAATCTTTTCAATCGTCACGCTGGAACCGTCCAACTGGGTGCAGGGACCATCGACTTCCGCAACGGTTTATTGGTCGATGGGCATTTGGTAGTTGATATGACGACACTACGCTGCACCGATATTGCCGATCCAGCATTGAACGCTCATCTGGTTGCACACTTGAAAAGCGACGACTTTTTCTCCACAGAAAAATATCCGAACGCGGAATTCAATATCCTGACCGCCACCGTGCGAGACGGTGTTAACCCCGACGAACCAAACTACCGGATAAGAGGGGACTTCACGCTGAGAGGGGTAACCCAACCGCTCGACCTTTCTGCGGTGGTTGCTCGTAAACCAGGCGGCGCCTTTACGGCCCAGGCGCGGCTGGACATCGATCGCACGTTATGGGGCGCGATCTACGGTTCCGCGAAGTTTTTCGGCGGATTAGGTCAGCACCTGGTTAACGACGTCGTTCATGTCTATCTGAAAGTGGTGACGAAAGAATATCCGGTAGCGCATTGAGTGCTCATGAAAATTGCGCCAGATTAGGTGTGAACCGCGGCGCAAAACTCCTGATCTTTGTTGCGCCACGATTTCTTGAAAGATGGTATCGGCACCATTAACCGCTTACCGCCATATCCGCAGCCTTTTATTTATCGTTTTTTGTGGCTTAAGCCGGACCGTCTCCGGAGCAGAGCAATTCCAATCTGCTGACAAAAAGCCAAACGCTGCACCGACGCCGATTCCTTTTTCTGAAATCGCTTCGCAAGCAGAATCCACCTTTCGATCAATTCAAAGCATCGAGACCGCTCTTTCGACAGACCAGACAACCGCAACTATCGAAAAGCGGCTTCCATCGCTGACGCACGAGGTTGAGTTGCGCAGCACAGAGATGGCCAAATTCCTGACTGGAGTTATTCCTCTAGAGTTGCTCTACAGCATGGAGATCGTTTTGCAAAGGTATCGTGACCAACTTTCGAGCTGGAATCATGATCTAACAGAACGATCTAAAATCCTGGACGATCAGATTGCCCGCCTGGACGCCCTCGACAGAATCTGGAAAGCGACTCTTCAAGTGCCGGAACTATCTAAAGCGGCGCCTGAGATCCCTCAGCGGGTGCGGGGCATCATTGACTTGATCTCTCGAACCCAGCAAGCAGCGGAATCTCTTCGGCAACGGGATTTGATCCTGCAGGGCCATGTTCTTGAGGCCACGGCCCGATTACAAGCGATCGCTCCGGCGTTCGAGCAGGCGCAAGCTAACGCTGCGAAAAACCTATTCGTCCAGGATAGTCCACCTCTCTGGAGAGTCGGGGTCGAACAACCGAGAGAGGATAGTCGGGCATCGCTCATACCTCCGGCCAGTGTTGCTCTGCTCAAGACTTACATCCGTCGCGAGCGCGCCATACTCTATATTCATGCAGCCGTTATTTTCTTCCTCTTTCTCTTTCTGTCTTGGCTGCGCCGCGGAGTCGAAAAATGGACCCAGGAAGAGCCAAGCTTACGGCGCCAGGCGCCGATCTTTAATTTGCCTGTTTCAACGGCCGTCACGCTCTCTTTTCTTATCTTCGGGTCGGTCTATTCGATGGCCCCGTTTTTGCTCCGGGCGGTACTTTGGGGAGTACTCCTTATTTCCATCACGCTCATCCTCCGCCGGCTAGTCGATCGAGCATTATTTCCGATGCTCAACGCTCTGATCGTCCTGTACTTCGTCGATCAATTGCGATTGCTCACCACGCTCCTGCCATTATTCAGCCGGTTAGTCTTCGCCGCAGAGATGTTAGGCGGCACTCTGTTTCTGATCTGGATGATTTGGACCAAACATTTACCGTCTGCGGCTGACAACACAACGAAGCTTTCCGCAGGAGTGGTCCGACTTATTATAAAAATCGGCTTGATTGTTTTCCCGGTTACTCTTCTGGCAAACGTTTTTGGCTACCTCAACTTCGCCAATCTACTTGGGGGCGGCGCAATTAGAAGCGCCTACGTTGGTGCGACCGTGTATACCGCCCTGCGCATTATCGAAGGGCTAATCATTATAGCGCTCGGGACGCGCCCGCTCAGTTTAATGCGCGTCGTTCGACTTAACCGTCCGCTGCTTCAGCGGCGGATCTGCGCCCTTGCTGCGTTGCTGGCGTTTATGTACTGGGCAAGTTTGACGCTGAATTTTTTCGGGCTGCGAACCCAATTGATCACAGGGATTGGAGAAGTATTGGCTGCACATCTGGGAATCGGCGCTTTGGATATTTCACTACAACAGGTGCTCGTCTTCTTAGTCACAGTCTTGGCTGCTTTCGCTCTATCGCGGTTCCTGCGTTTTCTTCTGGAGGAAGATATCTATTACCATTGGCACTTCGCCCGTGGCATTCCGCAGGCAATTTCCACAATGGTTCATTACGCAGTCTTACTCATTGGATTTTTCCTGGGGCTAGCGGTACTCGGGGTTGACCTTACTAAGGTCACCATCCTGGCAGGAGCATTTACCGTTGGAGTCGGATTCGGGCTACAAACCGTTATCAACAACTTCGTTTGCGGATTGATTTTGCTTTTCGAGCGTCCGATTAAAGTCGGCGACATTATCCAAATCGACACGGACATCGGAGAAGTCCAACGCATCGGTATCCGCGCGTGTATTATTCGCACGACCGACGGCTCCGAAGTCATAGTACCAAACGGAACCATTATCGCTAACAAGGTAACCAACTGGACCCTATCGGACCGGTACCGGGCGATCGAAGTTCCGGTGACCGTGGCTCGAGGCGCTGCGCCAAATCATGTCCTGGAGGTGTTGAAGCGGGTCGCTGCTGATCAGCCCGGCATTGCGAAAGAACCGGCGCCACAAGCCTATGTTGTCAGCTTCGGCTCCGCGGCGGTGAGCTTCAACCTTCGTGCCTGGACCGACCAATATGAGAACTGGATCCAGGCGCGTAGCAATCTCGCTGTCGCCGTCGATGAAGCTCTGGTCCGCGAGAAGATTGCCGTCGCCTGACGGCTGAGGGTAGGACTGCACAATGCAATGGACAACCGTCCGTCCTTTCTGCTAATCCTTGCTCATCTGACATCTGTCATTTGTCGTTCATTGGAGTCCGGCTCAAATGAGGCCCCCAGAACTCATGCATCCTACCTCCTCCGTCAAACCTAGGGTCCACTTGTTTTCGGCGAGTAAGGTCGTGCTGCTTTTGCTTTGCCTGATGTATCTTTTGACCTACATCGACCGGGTAAACGTCAGTTCCGCGTCAAATGTATTTGAGAAAGAGCTTCACCTCGACAAAACCCACGTCGGATTCATCTTCTCCGCGTTCGCTTACCCTTATTTGCTCTTTCAAATCATCGGTGGCTACCTCGGCGACCGCTTGGGGCCTCGCAAGGTTTTGACCATCTGTTCTTTGATTTGGGCAGGCGCCACCATGCTCACGGGCTTGGTAAATGGGTTTACCGCCATGATTTTCGCCCGCCTCCTGCTGGGGTTTGGAGAGGGCGCGACCTTCCCGACTGCCACTTCGGCAATGTCAGCCTGGACCCGGCCGGCTGACCGGGGATTCGCCCAAGGCATAACCCATGCCTTCTCTCGGATAGGTAATTCACTCACTCCACCGTTAGTGGTTGCCCTCATGTGGTGGATCGGTTGGCGCGGTTCTTTTATAGCGCTCGGGGTTGCCAGTTGCGGGTGGGTCTTGGCCTGGTACTTATGGTTTCGAGATAATCCCGCCGATCACCCTAGAATCACTTCAGGAGAGTTGGCGATGCTCCCTAGATATGCGGATCCGGCTACTCGCCGACGTAATCCTTTGCCTTGGGGCCCGCTTTTCATGCGGATGCTTCCAGTTACATTTGTTTATTTTTGCTACGGCTGGACCCTCTGGCTATTCCTCGGCTGGCTACCGCAGTATTTTAAAAATCAGTACTCACTTGATTTGAAAGATTCAGCCTTGTTTGCGACGGCGGTTTTCTTCGCTGGAGTAATCGGAGATGCCTTAGGCGGAGTAGTCACGGATTTCGTATTGCGAAAAACTGGCGACCTCAAGCAAGCACGCCGGAATTTGGTGGTTGCCTTCTTCCTCTGTTCGTTGTTGTGCATGGTGCCGTTATTTTTGACCAGAGACCTAACCACGCTTGCGATTGCTCTGGCTGGGGCGTTTTTCTTTGCGGAGATGACGATCGCTCCGATGTGGGCCATACCGATGGATATCGCTCCGGATTACTCCGGTTCAGCCAGCGGAATTATGAACAGCGGTTCCGCTCTCGCCGCGATTCTTTCACCCGTAGTTTTCGGTT
>JAFAVN010000342.1 GCA_019242435.1 Verrucomicrobiota bacterium
TACAAGAGTTGAACCTGAAGAAGAATCTGGGCAATGATGAGGAGCTTCAGGTTTTGGAAGACGCTCTTTGCCTCGTTACCCTACAACATCAGCTATCTGATCTGATCCGGAAGACCGAGAGGAAAAAGATGATCAGCATTTTGCAGAAGACCTGGAAGAAAATGTCGACGATGGCCCGGGAAGAGGCGCTGCAGTTGGGTTACGGCAGGGCCGAGCGATCGCTTCTTGAGGAGGCTCTCTCCGGTGTGCAGTGAAAGGCCTGGCAGGCCATAGAAAACGGGCTGGATGTTCTCGCGGCCTTGCGACTAACGGCGAAGCCGTAACTCAATATAGCCCCTAGTGTATAATGAATCGCAGCTTCGCTGCTGGGCCCATGCATCAGCGTCACCGGTTTTCAATGCGCCGTCGGAGGACTAGGCTCTAATCAATTGCAGCTTCGCCACCAATCTTACCGGTTTTCAACAGCCTGGAAGCGCCCTCGCCTTGGCCGCAACCGATGCAGGCAGCGGTCACCATCCGGAATCAACAAATTTTTATCGAGTTTTGATTCCTTTTTAGTCTTCCGCCCCTCATAATCCATTCACATATGAGATCTGCACTTTATGCAAGCTGCGCAATTGGGTTGCTAGTCGGTGGCGTGGGCTGCGCCACCCAAGGCACCGGCGGTGGTGGAGCTGTCGCCGGCTCCGTTGTGACGGTTCAGTATGTTAATCCCCAGAACTTCACCGATTTTAGTGTTCAAGGTCGTGATGTCCAGACCTCATCTATGACCTTTACCCGGGAAGTGACTCGAACCCTCGAACCAGTGATGAGCAGTCGATTTCCCGGGAACACACTGACCCTGCGATTCACTAATATCGATCTGGCGGGCCGCACCACCGCGGGTCCGAGACAGGTGAGAGTGGTTAGCGGCGCCCGTCACCCAGCCCGCCTCTCGTTTAATTATGTGCTACAAGATCGTTCGGGACGCCCGGCAGCGAGCGGCTCGCAAACACTCATTCAAACGTCGCAGCCCGGCGGACCCGGTCGTCCACGCACGCTAGATACGGAGACCCAAATGTTACGAAGATGGTTACGGGGACTTTCCGTGAACCGATGAAGCAGAAAGGTTCATTAATGGTTCGCTGCCCAAAGTCACGCTAATAGCCCGACATCGTCTCCACAGTATATTGTATCCGGACGCACTGAGTTCAGCTAGGCAGTAGAATAGCCAGCGCCCAGATTGGCTAACCCAAAGCCGGCTTATCTCGAGGCATCGAACCTGGGTAATGACCCAGTCGTCTTTAAGACGGAACTAAAAGTCGCCCGGCTCGCTTCTGGGTGCCGGGCCAGCATTTCAAAGTGGACGACTCAGGCCTTGCTTCGGCTCTCCGGCTCCGCTTGTGCTGTCGGCTTTCGAGCGGACAGTCACGCACCGTGGTGCAACCTCTCATAAGCGTTGCCTCGGCCTCTCGCGCAGCCAGCAGATGCAGTTAGGAAGGCGAGCAGTTTATGAGGGTCTGCATAGGTGTCGCTGCCATGAACGCATGCCAATGCGCGTCAATCAGCCCCGGCATCAGCACGCGGCCGTTACCCGCAATGATGCGGACATTATCATTCTGGTCGACAGCGATCGGGCTCGCAGATATGCGTTCAAATGATATTCTCGTTCACCAGAACGTTGAGGGAGCAGAAAGGGCGGCGCTTTTGCCATCGAAGATGCGGACATTCTGAAACAGCGTAGCGGCGGCGCTGCCTGGAGGAGTGGGAGAAGGCGTCGAATCCGGCGATTCTAAAATTGTATCTCCAACTTGCCCGAGGCGGGGTTGGCAGAACCCAGCTAAGAGCACTGTTACCGCCACGGACGTCCATAGCGTGGATTTCAGCTTATGCTGGATCGGCTCGGTTATCCTTCGGACGGAAATCCTAGCGGCTGGCTTTGGTGCCCGCTTCGATTCAACGCGAAAAAAGCCAACCGGCAGACGGTAAGAGCCGCGCCATTGATGACGCAGGACGACAAATTACCCTATCACCTCCTGGGTATCTGGATCAAACAGAGCGGCTTTCTCGAGGTTAAGGTGGACAGTGATCTTTTCACCCAGACGATAAAGACGCTCCCCAGGGATCCGAGCGATCAAATAACCGCTACCGGTCTTCAGATAGACAATCGATTCCGCGCCCATCGGCTCAGCGATATCCACCGTCAAGGCGATCGGCATAGTGGAGCTGTTCCTGGGTTTATCACCAATGTGTTCAGGACGGATTCCAAACACGATCTCTTTATCAAGGTACTTACTTGCGAGCTCCTGGAGATGACCTTTCAGGGGCAGAACGAGCTGATCTTTTTCCGCATTCTCCACAAAATACAGGCCGTCTTCACGTTTCTGTACTTTGCCCTTGAGCAGGTTCATTGGCGGACTTCCAATAAAGGCCGCCACAAATAGGTTGTCCGGCTTCATGTAAAGCGTCAGCGGGTCGGCTACCTGCATGATTAAGCCATCGCGCATGACACAAATCCGGTCGCCCATGGTCATGGCCTCAACCTGATCATGAGTGACGTAAATCATGGTTGTGCCGAGTTCGACGTGTAACCGAGAGATTTCCGAACGCATCTGGACCCGCATCTTCGCGTCCAGATTCGAGAGTGGTTCGTCGAAAAGGAAAACGTTGGGACTCCGCACGATGGCGCGCCCGAGAGCGACCCGCTGCCGTTGGCCGCCGGAAAGCGCCTGCGGTTTTCTCTCCATCATCTGATCAAGGAGGAGAGCTTTGGCGGTCCTAGCCACTGTCTGCGTGATGGAGTCTTTTGGTTTCTTCGCCACTTCGAGCGCGTACGCCATGTTTTTGAAAATGTTCATGTGCGGATACAGCGCGTAACTTTGAAACACCATGGCAATCCCCCGATCTTTGGGCTCCAAGTGATTCACGACTTTCCCGCCAATAGAGATCGTTCCACTGGTCACGCGTTCAAGCCCGGCAATCATCCGAAGAGTGGTTGATTTCCCGCAACCGGAAGGTCCAACCAGGACCATGAACTCGCCGGGTTTGATGTCTAAGTTGATACCCTTAACTGCTGTAAACGTCGGGCGGCCCCGATCATCGACGTAGGTCTTGACCAGATCCTTAAGTTCTACAGGCGCATCGTTCATGACATGTTCTTTGGGGGGATGAATATTAGTGGACGGCCGAATGGACCGTTGCCGAGAGTAACTCAAATTTTCATAAGGCTCACCTAAAATCGTCGCGGGTTTCAACGGTAGGACGAAGCTCCGAACCTAACCGAAAAACTTCCGACCAGGACTCCCGGTATGTTCAGCTGTTTAGTTGCTGCGCCACAGAGTTGCTGAGCCGCGCCATGGGGTGAGCCTGCTGGCTTGCACGTGCCAGCTTTTCCGCCTTTGTGAAGGTGGCACGTCCTGGAAGAGTCTCGGCCATGTTTCGGTGCAGCGGCTTTTGACGGCAGGAAAAGCCCCGCAGCTTCGCGGAAAACTGTGGGCAGTACCGGAGCCTCGCCCTAGCTCCCAATTCGTTTACCAAGATAACAGACCGCGGCCCGAGCCTTTCTTAGCCGGCACAGGGGTTCTACCTTCCTTAATCCGTTGCTCCAATGCGAGCAACTCCTGTCTGGCTCGTTCGTATTCTGCTCCGAACTGGACTTTGGACGTGTAGCCGTTTGGTTGTTCCTGGTCCCAGGCAAGCGCCCGGTCGATCGCTTTTACCAAAACGGATGGGTGGTGATTAGCGCTCTCAAAAATTGCCTCCCCGACGCTCTGAGACACGAACGAGAAATGGTACTGTTCCTCCGAGGCATCCGAGCCTTGCGCTTTCGCCAGTATCGATGCGCGGTAACGGAGGTCACCAACGAAATACCAAAAAGCAGCTTCGTCCTTCTGATTGTTTCGGAACAACTCCGTTGCTAACGCAAAGTAAGTTGCCGGTGCTTTGTTCTGAATGCCGTCTTCCAACTGTTGAATGGTTCGAGCCGTATCGGGTTCGCGCGCGGAAGCTGGGAGACTAACCACCAGAGCAGCTGCGGTGGTGAAGAGCAGTAATCTCAGCATACAAACAGGTCGTCGCGTTGCTGGGGTTTTCCAATTCGATGGGCCATTTGATCGGGCTGCAGGTATGCCTCGTAGATCTGCAATAGCTCAAAGGCATCGTCCAAGGTTCCGTACTCCGGCCCCTTTTCTTCGAGTAAACGAGTGGTGAAATGAATAACCTCAGGAGCATAGCCAAGTAAGAAGAGACCTTTATTGTACAGCTGGCCCAATGAGAACTCCGGTTCCCAGAACAGGGGAGCTGAGCCATCGCTGAACCCGCCGAAATAATCGCTGGAGCGGCCATACGGCACCTTTTCCTTTGGCCGCCGGTAATGGACCACCCGGACATTGTTTTCTACCAACACGTTTTCTTCTTGTCCGATGATCTCCAGGCGTTCCAGGAATGACGTTGGGGACTGCCCCGAGCTGAGGTGGAGAGAACCAACGGCGCCGCTGCTGAATTGGATCGACGCGATCGCCGATCCCACCAGATCGTTTCGGTTCACGTAGATACAGTCTATCGGGCCGCCAATCAGGCGGAGCACCGAATGCGGATGAACGATATGATCCAAAAAGCCGATCATTTTCTTCAGGTTCGACCGCGCTTCAAATGGGGGCAATGATTGCGGATAACGAGCGGTAATCGAGGTGATCGGGCCGAACTCAGATCGATTGATGATCTCCTTGGCTTTTCGATTGGCCGGGAAAAACATCTTTTTGAATCCAACACCGACGTGGCGTTTCGTCTTGGCGCTGGCGTTTATCATTTCCCGAATCTCAGCGGAAGAACTCGCCGGCGGTTTTTCGATCCAGACATGAGTGCCGGCCCTCATGCAATCGATCGCCAGGGTAGGGTATCTTGGCCGGCCCGCTTCATCAACGTTCGTGACGATGAACACAACGTCTAGCTCTTCGCGCGCCAACATCTCCGAATGGTTTGAATAATGGCGCTCAGCACCGAAGATTTTCGCGCAGTCCGCGGCCCGGACCGGATCCAGGTCGCACACAGCGACCAAATTCACCGGCGCATACTGAAAAGTAGGATAGATGTTGCGGTAAGCGTGGCCCCCACAGCCGATAAAACCGGTGCGCAGTTTTTTTGAGTATTCGTAGTTGTAGGTGGCGGGCATAAAAAAGCAGACTATCCGCTGATCGTTTGCCGATCCGCTGATGAGAATGCGATGAACAGAATCGCGTCGACCTGGCCGATATTTGTCGCCTGGTGCCAGACGTTGGGTGGAATGACAACCGTATCGCCTTCCCTTAAGTCGGTCTCTTTCTCTCCCGAGGTCGTATGGCGGACGTGCCCCTGAATCACCACAAGTGTTTCTGAGCAATTGGGATGATGATGACGGCCGTTAGTATGGCCGGGCTTCAGTATGCATCGGCCAACCGTCATTTCATGGTGGTTGCCAAGGGCTCGATTGGCAAACCAGGTGAGTTTGCCCCAGGCAAACTCTTGATGCTGCGTTTTGCTGTAGGGAAGGACCTGAATATCAGTGGGCATTTTATTTTCCGAGCAAAGGATGAGTATGCTCAATCTGGAGCAAACGGTTGTACTTAGCCAGGCGCTCCGATTGCGTGATCGACCCGACCTTAATGAAGTCTCCAGCCCAACCGACTGCGAGGTCCGCCAGCCAGTTGTCTTCCGTCTCGCCGCTGCGAGCGCTGACCGAAACCCGCCAGCCCGCGCTTCGCGCAAGTAGGTAAGCCTGTTTTGCTTCTGTTAGAGTACCGATCTGATTCACTTTGAGCAGCAGCGCGTTGGCGGCCCCGGTGTCGATTGCCCGCTCAATGCGAGTGGGATTTGTACAGGTTAAATCATCGGCCAGTGTAAGAGACCAGTCGCCGAGCTTTCGGCGTAGCGCGGGCCAGTGGGCCCAGTCATCTTCTGAGAGGCCGTCTTCAATGCTGACAATGGGGTAGTGTCTCGCCCACGAGCCGACGGTGTCGATCAAGGCTTCGGGCGATAATGTCTCCTGGTCAAGCTGATAGAGTCCGGCTGAAGTGACGAAGTGGCTGGCCGCGAGATCGACCGCAAGGCGAACCTGCTGCCCGAGTTCATAACCAGCGGCGCGAATGGCTTCGGCGGCTGTTTCCAGCATTTGTGCGCTCTTCTTAAACGGCGGAGCTAAGCCGCCTTCGTCGGCCGTAAGTGCGGGTGCTTGATATCGTCGATGCAGGATAGCCGCCGCTTCCTGATAAATGTCGTACATCTGGGCCAGTCCGTCAGCGATGCTCGAGGTGGAACTGGGAACTATCAGCACATCCTGGATCGCCACTTGGCCGGATGCATGTTTGCCGCCGCTAAAGAGATTGATGGTCATTGCGGGCAGCCGCGGCGATACGTCAGGCAGCAGCGACGCGAAATATTCAAACAGCTCCAGATGATGATAGGCTGCGGCTGCTCGTGCGAATCCCAGCGAGATCGCCAGCAGGGCGTTCGCACCGAGACGCGACTTGTCCGGTGTGCCATCAAGCTGCAAGAGCCAGGCATCCAGTTGGTCTTGGGTCTCGAAGGTTTCATGGATGAGCGCGGCCGCAATCGGGCCCCGGATATGGTTGATCGCTCGTTGACAACTCAATCCGCGGAATCTGCGGTCGCCGTCACGTAACTCTTTAGCTTCGGCTTGGCCGGTTGACGCTCCCGAAGGAACAGACACCGTACCGGTTGTTCCGTCATCCAAAACCAAAGTCGCAGCGATCGTTGGGCGCCCACGGCTGTCGAGGATTTCCCAAGCATCAACAGCTTTGATTGCAATCATGAGTTTATTCTTTCGGCAAACGCATCAATTAAGTCCCGGACCGTTGGCGGGGCAGCGCGGATCAGGTTGAGAGCCGCGGATTGCTGTTTGGTGCGTTCGTCTGCCGACAAGTATTCGAGGGGCGATCGGCCAGCCGTTCGGGCTAATAGACAGGCGATCGTATTGGCAACGGCACGAGACTGCACACCCTCAAACCAGGGAGCCGATCGGGCATCGGCTTCGTAAGTCTCCCAGTACTCGAAAGCCGCCCGCAGAAATTGAGCTCGAAGTTCTCGCAAGTGTAAGGCTTTACTCAGCAAATGCGTCAGGCTGAAACCGAGATCAAATGCAGGATCGCCGAAATGAACGACTTCATGGTCGAGCAGAACCAACCGGCCTTGATAGACTAAAATGTTCTTTGGGCTGTAATCTCCGTGGACCAGCGATACCCGACGCTGCCGGTTTTCTTCCGCAACGCTGAAAAGGAATCGAGCGGCGGCAGGAACTTTTTCAGCAGTAAACAAATAATAAGGCTCCAGCCTCAATGTTTCGAAAAATACCCGGCTTTCAAACACCGGAAGCAGCTCCCGGCATTGCTCGTAGCTTCTACAGTGAATATTGGCCAGCAACCTCCCGAACTGCCGGACCAGATCCGGATCTATTCTTCCGCTCAGCAGTTGTTCTTTCCAATTCTCATGCGGTTCGGAAACCGCTTCCATAGCCAGCATATGTTGCGGGGCATCTTCGAAAAGCAGCTCGGGAGTGCTATTTGGAGGGGTTACCCGCGGAAGATAACGGAGGGCGAGGGCTTCGACGTGGATCCGTGCGGGATCGCTGAACCAATCGGCTTTTACCCGTAGCTTTGGCAGCGCTTGCTTTAACACCCAACGTGATCCCCCTTCGCGTTGAAGCAAAACCGTCTTGTTAGAGACGCCTCCGCGCAGTGTACGGAACGTGGGAGTTTCCTTTTGCCCGATTCGAGCCGCACCGCGTAAGTATCTCAGCAAATCCTCGGGGTTTTCTATATCCACGATCGAAGAACCCACACTGACCGCCTCAGGTTAGCTGTGAAGTTTACGCCTAGATCGGGAGCTACAGCAACTTCTCGAGTGTCGGGTCAAACTTCATTGCCTGAAACTCGATCACCTCGTAATCAGCGATATTCTCTGAGTAAAACGGGTCAGCTTGAATTAGTTCCTCCGCTTCCGCACGAGTTTTAACGCGGGTCAGAATCACCCCGCCTGTTCTTGGTACGCGGGGTCCCGAAACCAAAAGCTTCTGGGCCGGTAGGCTGTATCCAGAATTTCGCGGTGCACAGGCGTGACCCTTTCTACTTGTTCAATCGGAACCTTATATTTTAGGAGAAGATACATAGGGAGAGAACAAAGGTAGCAGAAGCACCGATATTCACGAGTTGTTCGGATTGTCTGTGACGGGAGCAAGCCCTCAGCAAAGCTAATTGAGCGACAAAGCTCCGATTGATGGCGGCTGGCTGCTCATATTACCGGCCGCGGCAGGTAAAGATAATAGGCTAGACAGAGTGTCGCCCGCCGTCGCCGGACCAGGCTATGATCTTAACCGCTTCGCGCTATCCGAATCCCGGACCCGCCGGGGAAACGGCGAGCCCGGGTGCTTCGTCAGCTTCTATTCGGTCTCGATGGTGAGAACAGTCACAGAATTCGGAGCGAAAGTGTATTGGAAATTGCTGCCTACCCTCGCAGCGCTGATAACCGGAAATACTTTCGTGGGTTCGGTTAACGTATTAGTATCCTGAGGGCTGGCGGAGGTTAGAACAATGACGGTCCCTTTGGGCGAGACTTGGCCGATGCCGTTCACCTCAATCCGAACCTGTTGAGGAGATGAAGCAGCGTTCACTGCCTTGATATAGATCGCGCCCGTCTGGGTGTTGCGAGATACGCTCTCGTAGAACTTCGTTCCGCTTTTAGTGCTCAAGGTCGTGGGAAGTACGACGGTCCCGGTGTTCTGGTTGAACATCTGTTTTGCGTAATAGGATGGGGATCCGTAACTACGCAGCGCATCGTACCCGATCAGGTTCGTTGGCCACTGACTCGCTCCCGGGTTAATATTGACGAAGGTCGGAGCGTAAGATTCCAGAATCACGAGGTCGGCGTTGCGCTCCAGGCCGGTTAACCAGGCGGCGTCGCCCAACGCGGCTTCTAAATCCGGTACCGGCCGTCCTTCTTGGGACGCATATTCGCCGACAAAAATCTTCGGGCTCATCCGGGTATAGTTGTCGTAGTAATGGGCCATTTGCTCGAACGCGCGCGGGGTTTCGTAAAAATGTTGGTCGTAGATATCAGGCGTGCGGCTGCTAACCGTGGTTGTGGCGATCAACTGCAGGTTCGGGTACGCGGCCTTGATCGCATCATAGAATTGAGCAAAGCGGTCGTTATAGCTGCCTGACGCATCAAAGAAATCTTCATTACCGATCTCAACGTAAACCAGAGGGAAGGGCGCCGGATG
>JAFAVN010000248.1 GCA_019242435.1 Verrucomicrobiota bacterium
CACATTCCACCATTACTCCATTCCTAATGCCAGCTGTTACCTCCTCGATTAACAATGCTCTGGTTCAAGCGGGACAATTACAAGTCCTTCGCCTGAACCAGTCGTTCGTTATCGAAGGATCCGAGAACGTCTGGTTCATTGAGACGGGCAGAGTGGAGATTTTCACCGTTCAACTTGAAGACGGAGAGCCTGCCGGACCCCGTTCACATTTTCTGTCTCTGGAGGCGGGCTCGCTGATTCTCGGGATGAATTTTGCAAAGCAGGAGCACGGCTACTGTTTTTTGCTTACCGGCCACGAAGGCTCCCAACTCGTCCAACTTCGTCGGGATGATCTGAGGCGCCTAGCCAAGGAGCACGAGTATGCTTCCGCGATAAGCCAGCTCATTGATAAATGGCTCGGAGAGCTCTCGGCCAGCGTCTCGCGCGACGTGCGGCCGCTGCCAAAAGCGGATGAGATTCTGGTGTCCGGTAAGCAGGTTTTATTGCTGCGTGGCAAGATCGCTCGGCCCAGGCGTGGCGTTGTCTGGATACAGGTCCTGCGGGGAGAAGCGCTTTTCCTGGGCATGGAAGGGGTGTCGCTCTCGGGAGAAGGTGTTCCAATTCTACCGTTGTCCCCGGACACCTGGATCGAGTCCTACGACGATAACCTGCTATCTTGTTTTTCGACACAGGCTAGCATCACCCAGTCCACTTTTTGGATGGGATTATCGCTTTTCCACGAGGTGTTGTGTCAATGCGAGTTCATCAACAAAAAGCTCAGGATCGTCGACGATTTCAACCGGCTGCGGGCACGCGAAGCGTCCGGTTTGCGGGCCCGGGATACGGCATTGCGCGAAATCGCGTCCGTCTTAGAAACCAATAGGGACCGTCGGTCTGCCGCCCTGCTTTCGGATATTTCGGGCAATCCGTTGGTAATCGCCTGTCGAATGGTGGGTGAGGCTTCCCGCATCCCGATCAAGGTTCCCCCTGATCTCTTTCAAGTTAGTGACAAACTCGCCGCGATCGCGAAAGCTTCGCGTTTCAGATATCGGACCGTGGCTCTGAGAGGCGAATGGTGGGAGATTGATCACGGCCCGCTTCTGGCATTTCGGGAGGGAACACATGAGCCCGTCGCTATTCTCAAGACGGCACCCGAAGCCTATGAACTAGCCGATCCTCGGGCGACACAACGGGTTCCGGTTACCCCAGCCACAGCAGCCACCCTCTCTCCTTTTGCTATTTCGTTCTACACCCCGATGCCGGAAAGACGGCTGGGCGCTTGGGATCTGATCAAGTTTGGCGTCCAAAATTGTCATGCCGATCTTCGGACTATCGCTCTCATGGGGGTGCTCATCGGGTTGTTAGGCATGGTAACACCCTACTTCGCCGGTCAGATCTTCGACAGCATTATCCCTTCCGCCGACCGCAGCCAGTTGACCCAATTCGCAATCGGGCTTTTTGCGGCGGCATTAGCCACCTTCGCGTTCGAGTTGACGCGTTCGATTGCGGTGCTTCGGCTGACGGGCAAAATGGATTATTCCGTCCAGGCAGGCGTCTGGGATCGCTTATTGAATCTACCGTCGCAGTTCTTTCGCGACTACACCGCGGGTGATTTAACAGATCGCGCACTCGGGGTAGAACAGATCCGTCAGGCAATCTCCCAATCGGGAACCCAAGGCATCGTGGGCGCCATCAGCGCACTCATCACTGGCGTATTCCTCTTCTTCTTCAATGCCAAAATGGCCTGGACCGCTATCGTCCTGGTAGCGGTTTCGGTCCTGCTGCCTTTTTGCATCAATCTGCTGCAACTCCGGAACCAGCGGCAGATGTTCCGTATCCGGGGACTAATCACCGGGCTGGTTTTACAGCTCATCAATGGAGTCGCCAAGATCCGGGTATCCGGCGCGGAGGACTCAGCTTTCCGAGAATGGACACGGAAGTTTTCGACTCAAAAACGCCTGGCATTCAGGGTCGGGTTCTTAGCAAACATCGTTCAAGTATTCGGTCGGGTCTATCCTGTGCTGGCGACAGCGATTCTGTTTCTCATGTACGGCTGGTTCAGGGATCAAGCTGCGCTAAGTCAAGAGAAATTCAGCATGACAACCGGCCAGTTCGTGGCTTTCAACGGGGTGTTTACCAACGTGCTTTCGAGCATGTTGGCCTTGAGTTCGGTGGTGCTGGACCTGCTGCTGATACTTCCGTTGTTCCAACGCCTTCGGCCTATTATCGAGACTCAACCGGAAATCGAC
>JAFAVN010000090.1 GCA_019242435.1 Verrucomicrobiota bacterium
GCGACTGATGATGAATCAGAGGTTGCTCCGGCGGCGTACTTCGGGGCGGGCAGCGGTGCGAGAAATTTGCATCCATGCCGCCAACACGGAAGCTGTGATTTTGTCCGGCAACGAGCAAGAGCTCCAGAATTATATGCTGGCCGGAAAAGATGTGGGGATGGTCGATTTTCAAAGCGCACTACGCCAGGTTCAAAGCCAATTGGACCCGGCGGAGTTCCGCTTGTACCGGCAGGGCTAAGGCTTCGAGTTTCGAGGTTCAAAGTGGACCTTTAGATCTTCGTGATTGGCCACAGCCGTTTTCGCCACGGATACCAGGATGGAGTTTTCCCTTCCGGGTCGATCGGGTGGATCCGGGTTTTTCGAAATCGCTTTTCGCAGTGTTTCACAACTGCGGAGAATTTCTGTAATGACATCAGCTCAAAAGGCTTGACCAGGTATTCTTCTTCTCGAGAGCGCGTAATCGAGCGGTGGCCGTTTCCGCGGGTGAATGATTTCTTCCAAATTAGTTTTTTCCCAATGAAATCAGCTGAGCTTTCGGCGCAATTGCGTTCGGCGGCTTTGAAGATGACGCGGTTTCGAAGGTTTAGCAGGGTTACCTCCGCCTTTTCCTTTGAGCCCAGTGCCGGAATAAAGGAGAGCTTGGATTGCCCGGCAAGAACAGTCGTGGTGTTAGCCTGCCGGATAATATCCACGTTCCCATCTGACTCCGTAACGAATCTTTGAGCTTCGTCCTGCCAGCAAATTAAGAGGTTATCAGCGGAGAGCGGCCTTTTATTCGGAGGGCGCGGATCGAAACGCCGCAAAGCGTGCGTATAAAAGAGCAGTTTCAGGATCGTGGTGACATATCGGCGTTCAGTTTGGAATTTTTGCGGCATGGCGATACAAACGATGGCGCCGTCATCTAGGGCGGAGAACTCGAAACTGTTTTCTTCGGCTCCGAACACCTCGATCAGGTCCGGGTGCGTGAAGTAATTTAAATAATTATAGATAGTCGAAATGACACCTCCGAGTTGTTCAGGAGGCTGGCGAAGATAGCCGTTATAAAAATGATCATAACATTCTCGAGCATCTCCGCTTCCGGCTTGGCAGAGCGGTTCCAGGCGAGACAACATTGCGCGTAGGATCGGCTGATACTGCAGCACCTCGAGCAAGTGATGCATAGCAGGAGTTAGTCCCAGCAGGCGAAAGAGCTGAATCCCCCGGCCGATGTTGGCGTGCGCTTGGGTCTTGAAGAAGCCTTTGTCCTCGCTACCGGAGGAGAGTGCCGACGCGGTATCAACAATCACGGTGGCGTAGGTGGAACACGGTATGGAAACATCGGAAAGCAAATTGAATCTGGCGGGAGGCTTCCAGTCTTCACTTGCGCTGTCGGGTCTAGTCTGCAGAAGGCGCAGGTCATCGAGGCGGTCGTATTTCTTAGCCATTGTTAGCAGCGTTTCGTGATAGATGCCCTTTTCATCGCAACAAAGGCCGCCCCAATCCGGCTCATGCTCAAAGACCGAGTGCAAAAGAGCATTGATTGCGAAGGTCTTGCCGGCGCCGGTGTCTCCGGTGATGAGCCAGCCGCGACAGAAGTCGTTGCGATCCCAGATCAGCCCTGCCAGTCGGGCAGTAATTTTTTGGACCGGTCGAGCTGGGGCCGAGGCGAGTGAGAACGGAACGAACACCAGTAACGGGACGCAGCTGATCCAGGATATGGCCGGGAATAGGAACCAGGCTGCGCCGGCAAGGAGGATAGCGGCAAGGAGGACAGCCGGGGAGATCAGGAATTGGAGGCGGTCAAGCGCTTGTTGTTTGCGGATCCAGATCTTCATTTGCCCTACAGCTTGGGTGAGCGAAATGCTTGCAGCCTCATATCTGCGGAGGCGAATTGAGTGTCCCTGGAGACAGACTTCGATCTGGTATCGTCCGCGAGAAGCTGTACTTGGGTAGCTGCCGGATTGGCTGGACGGAAGCAGTCGGGCGTGAATCTGGTAATCGCCAAGGCTAACCAGTTTCGTCGAAGGCTGGTTGGGCTCGTGCTTCGGGAGGTGGACCGCAGTATATCGATTGGGCCGGTAACAGAGGACGTCACTATCCTGCGGCTGATCGGCTAAGGGGGCTACGACGGCGGGAGCGGCTTGGGCCGCGACTGATATCATAACATACATATTATATGTTTTTTGTATCTGATATCAAGGGCTTTTACAGCCTTGGATGTCCAAACGGAAGAATGAGGGCGGGCCGGCGCCAAGCGAAGGAGGTTCTCGCGGCAGTCGAATAATTTATCGACAGCTAACCCCCCTTGGGCATCGGCAAAGTCATGGGTTGGGGCATCGCACCGGTTCAGAACGCCATCACTGCCAAGCTCTGAAATTTTGCAGCCCCCTGCGAGCTGCCACACCATCAGTAAGGCCCCTCCGGCCTTGGCGAGCGACACTCTGTCCGGACGCTTCATCATGGCGTTTTCCACAACACGGCTAAGGCGCGCATTGGCTTCGACAAACAAAAGCTGATAAAAACGAGGTCCCCGGCGGGGTATCACAGGCCTGAATGTCAACTGTCCGCAGCCGCTGGTTTACCCATCTCCGCTCAGTGTATTCAGCCTGTCGCTCTGATCTGCCCTATTGCCTTCCCCAACGGTTTGCTACCGCGTTGGTGATTGCCTCGCGGACGGCGTCGTGGCGCATTGCCCATTGAAATTGATAGATCCGGTTGTCGTATTGCTCGTCGAATTCCCGCTTCATCGCTTCAGCGATCTTGGTCGAATCTGCCGGTCCGCGGATCCGAGAAACCACATCTTCAACAATTTCCAGACAATACTGGATCAGCATCTTTGCAGCTCGTTGAGAGATATCGTCCAGTTCTTCCGTACAAACCAAAAAGAAGTTTTCCCACGAGACCTTAGTGACTCCTTTGAGCCACTGTTCCTTTCCTTCAAAGAAGATGCCCTGCTTCTTGTACGTCTCCAAGAACTCATCCAAGCTCAATGGTTTTCCGTCGGCTGAGAACGACCACTTTTGTGTTTCCGGGGCAGCAGTTCGGGTTTCCTTCGCTGAAACCATTTTATTGCTTCTTTCTCTAGAAGATTGGTTATAAATTCGTTTTTAACACCCTAATTCCCACAAAGTAAAGTGCGTAAAAATAACAAGATTTTCGGAACGTTGCCACTAACTGGTCCAGAAGATCAGCTTGGCTTCGGCGATGACCTCATCGAGGCATTTTATAAGCTGACTAAGGATGAGCGTACCGTCGTGATGTCCATCGTGGATCGTCTCAAGCCGGGGGTCACTTCGTACGACTTTGATAATTTTGACCTCCAGCCCGCGGTTCTGAAGCTTTTAACCTATCATCGGCTCGTCCTGCATAATGGGGACAAACAGAACTCGGTTCTGTATGCGAGATGGCTGAGTTCCGTGACGGTGGTGGATCAAAAGATGACGCTCCATATTGATCCCGGGTTGCATCGGCACTTGGAGCGATTGAAGACTCATCAGAAAGAGGATGCCGAGAGAACCGGGGTAAAGCTCGCCAGCCAATACTCGATCCGACTGTACGAGTGGGCGTGGAAATGGCGGCACGTTAATCTGAAGCGGATCTCGATTCCAAAGCTTCGAAAGGTGTTGGGAGTTGATGAGGTACGCGATCCGCAAGGGAATATAATAAGCGAAAAGTGCTTGGTTCATTGGCCGAACCTGAAGCAACGAGCGATTGACCGAGCGCTACAGGAGATCAATGAAAAGACCGATCTGAGCATCCGGTTAGTGGCGGTCGGTCAAGCCAAATATCGCCGGGTCCTCTCCTTGGCATTTGAGATCAAGGAAAAGAAGAAAAAAGCGCGCACTAACGGCGCCTAACCGAAGTGGCGTGGAGCTCGTCTGGATGGCAAACGGCAAAATCGTTACCGGATGATCCCCGGAATTAAGTCTTGCCGGTAATTCG
>JAFAVN010000099.1 GCA_019242435.1 Verrucomicrobiota bacterium
CGCTGAGAGAGCGGCCGGTTTCCGAGGACCATTGACCTGAAGGTCTCCGAGGTGCCGGAATTTTCATCCGGGGCGTAGAGATAGATGGGACCTGGAGTACCGCCGACCTGCGACCAATCAGTTGTTTTGCCGCCGAAGATGTCTTCCAATTGCTGCTTAGTTAAAGTGTTCACGGGATTATTCCTGTGAACAACCACGGCAATACCATCCAACCCCAAAACGTTTTCACATGCGGGCGAATACATATCGCCCAAGCCGGCCGCGGCACACTGTTTGGCTTCATCGCGGCTGATCTGCCGGGAAGACATGCCTATGTCACAGTTACCTGCGGCTAGGTCAATAAATCCCGTGCTCGAGCCGTGAGATTGGATTTCGAATATCACCGGTTGATTGGATTCGTTCGGCAAGACTGCCTCAATATCAACCTCGTCCTCTCTGGCGCCGAGTTTACGCTGGACGGATGTCGCTCCCTCATACTTCAGGAAATCTTCGCAAAGTGTCGGGATTAACCCGTTCCCGATAGAGTTTGAGCCGTGAAGCCGCAAGGCTACCTGTCCTCTGGGCCGACGAATTGCAGGAGCGGGAGTAGAGGAGTTAGCTGCAGCAGTGGAAATCACCCGCAGACTCGCAAATTCCCAAGTGTTCTGGGAATCCTGTGGCGAACCTCCGGATATACCGACGCAGCCTCCTCCTTGTGGAGGTTGGCCATTAATCGTGATGACCTCTTTGTCGTTAATATAAGCAGTCGCCTGGTGCCCGTTTGTTAGAACTCGCAACTTATTGGACTGTCCGACTCCTTTATTGATAGCAGGACTGTCTGTCCATCCCACGGGGGTGAGCCAGCGGTCGATCACAAAGTGGCTGATCTTGAAAGAACCGTTGGCGTCAATATTAAAACAATAAAAATTGCTGTAATCCTTTGCCCAAAAGATAAGGCCAGCCGGTACGATGAGATCGCCGGAGGACAATATTACCTGTACTTCGATATCGGCATCTTCAAAAACATTTGATTGATTCAAAACGCTCTGAGTTGTGTTGGGCGCGGGCTTAAGAACCAATCTACCTTCCTTCACCCCCAATATAGCGCCCGGTGTACCCCAACTCGGATCCAAATTGGTAAAGTCATCTTCGTAGAGAATCTCCGCGCCGAAAGCAGACCGGACCGGAGCTCCGGGAAGGAGTGCGACGATCGCCAGAATGCAATATAGGTAAGTTTTCGGTTTCATGTTCATGGTTAGTTGTTTCAGCCCGAGTTTCTCTTGGTGCAGCACGCCGCGCTGCCAAAGGGTAGTAATTTGGCTCAGTGGTTAGGGGACTGGAGCTGCCGGGGTGAACCCTGGAGTTGAAATCCCTTGTCCGACAAGGCCTTCGGTTCTCCTTGCCGGCCTCGTGAGGAACTTGGGAACGTCGTCAACCCTGCGAACGCGGTGAATGGCAACGCTGAGTCCGGAGCCCGAGAAAAGAAAAACCGGTACCTTCACGAAAACACGAGGTTACCGGTTCTGGAGCACAAAGCGATAGCGCTAGACTCTCTTTTTTTGCGGTGCGGTATGAATGGTCTTCCTATTCTACTGGCTCTAATACCTATAGCCGATTGTTCGGCTTTTGGCGGGGAGCCGCTGTTCCCGGCCCTAATCTCATACGCACCAGGCTCTGGCACCAGACCATGCCAACGGCCCGAAGCCGTCATCGCCAAAGTAAATTAACTTCATTATAATCGGAAATGACAGCAAAGGACGCTATCGAGCTGTACAAATTATTTGATCAGCACGACATCCAGGTTTGGATCGATGGCGGCTGGGGCGTCGATGCCTTACTAGGCCATCAAACTCGCAAACATGATGACCTAGATGTTGCTTTAAACCATTCAAATGTCTTGGCTCTGCGCAAGCTTTTGGAAGATCGCGGCTACCGCCAGGTGCCGAGACGGCAGCTGGGGTCGCAATTTTGTCCTCGCTGATGATCAGGGACCGACAGGTTAGGTAGTTAGGGTCACGTCTTAACAAGCAACATTTTAGCTAGGCGTTTGGCCTTTTTGACCAATGCCTTATCGCTCTCTAA
>JAFAVN010000177.1 GCA_019242435.1 Verrucomicrobiota bacterium
ATCATCGCCTCATTCAATCCAGAAGCCACCCGGCGGTCTGGGATGGTGCTGTGCTCGATGAGATTGAAAAGCAGCGCCGGCAGCATCTGCCCGAGGCGGCTTTGAAAGAACGCCAACTCTGGCGGGATCAATGTTTGATGACCATCAGACAGCACCGCCAAGAGAACGCTAACCGATCGGAAACTAACTAGTGGCACAGGAAAAAGTAATAGTGACTTGCGCGATCACCGGCGCGATCCACACGCCGTCGATGTCGCCGTATCTACCCGTAACCCCGGAAGAAATCGCGCAGGCTGCTATTGAAGCGGTAGATGCCGGCGCCGCCATTGTTCATCTCCACGCCCGGAACCCGGAAAACGGTCGACCGGATCAGCGTCCTGAAGCGTTCCTGCCAATTTTGCAGTTAGTGAAGAAACGATCTGACTGCATCGTTAACCTGACTACTGGCGGCGCACCATACATGAGAGTGGAAGAGCGTGTCCGCCCGGCTGCATTGTTCAAGCCGGAACTTGCCTCACTCAATATGGGCTCGATGAACTTCGGCCTCTTCCCCATGCTGAATCGCTTCAAAGACTTCAGGTTTGACTGGGAACGCGAACATCTCGAAAACAGTCGGGACCTCATTTTCAGAAATACCTATCAGGACATTGAATATGTTCTCGGAGCCTGTTCGGAAAATGGCACCCGATTTGAGTTTGAATGTTATGACGTTTCCCACCTTTACCATCTCGCTCATTTTGTCGAACGCGGACTGGTGAAGCCACCTTTGTTCGTGCAAAACGTTTTCGGCTTGCTCGGCGGTATTGGTCCACATGCGGAAGACGTGCTGCATATGAAAAGGACGGCAGACCGATTATTTGGGTCCGACTACATCTGGTCGGTATTAGGCGCCGGCCGGAACCAGATGCCGATCGCTGCTCTGGCGGCAGCAATGGGAGGAAATGTCAGAGTCGGACTGGAAGACAGTCTCTGGGATGGCCCCGGTCAGTTAGCAAAAACTAACGCAACGCAAGTTGAGCGAGTACGGCAGATTATAGAAGGTCTCGGCCGGGAACTCGCCACTGCCCAGGAGGCAAGGGAAATCCTTCAACTGAAAGGGAAGGATCGAGTCGCATTTTAACGCTGGCAGGGCGAGACTCCGGCTCAACGAAAAGTGTTCGCAGAGTGAGAGGAGCGCTCCTGTCCGTCTGGGTGCCACACCGAAAAACCCCCGAGCCGTGTTCCTGTTCGTGCCATTCCGCCTGGATCTGGAAGGTTCGAAATCGGCCAAGGTTTCCCTGTGCGACTACCACTTGTAAAACAGCGTCCACACCCAGTAAGCGAATGAGAATAGCTCCGCCCAATAACAAACGACTTGCCCTTCAGTCGCTATCCAGCATGGTCTCTCTATGGGACTACTTGCTACCGTATTAGGAAAGATCTTCGGGGGAGCACCCCCGAGCCCTCGACCGGGCACAAGTCCGAGTTCGAAACCGGGCTCAAGTCCGAGCGCTCAGCCGGTTACCACAACCCCGAGCGGTCAATCAAGCGCAACCACAACAGCGTCAGGAGGCGCAACTACAACAGCGTCAGGCGCAACCACACCAGCGGCTCCGATCGCGGGTCGCGCTTCGGCGCCCGCATCGGTTATAGATGTCGCCGCGATTCTCGACGGATTAGCGGCGAAAAATCCGGAGAAACTTGATTGGAAAACATCGATTGTTGATCTGCTGAAACTGATCGACGTAGATAGCAGCCATTCGGCCCGCGTTACCCTGGCCAAAGAGTTGGGTTATTCAGGGGACTTCAACGATTCCGCAGCGATGAATGTTTGGCTGCATAAGCAGGTTCTCCAGAAAATCGTGGAGAACGGAGGTAAGATTCCCCAAAATCTGCTGCACTAGTCTGCGTTAGCGGTTGGCATCTCAGCGCTCCCGACTCTGAAAAGATTTGTGAGCGAGGCAGGGGTCTCAATCCAAAGGGGCCCAAGTACCCCCTTTTGGTTACGTCGTCTATCTCACATTTCTGGTGCGCTTAGATCCGGTCCGGCGACGGTCCGATTCAACTGGCCGTATAGCCTCCATCGACCGGGATCGTTACTCCATTGATGAGATTTGATGCCGGTGACGCTAGGAAAATAGCGGTGCCGGCTACTTCTTCCGGCTCGGCCCACTGGCCGCCAGGCAGGCGGGCAACGACTTTGCTGTTGAACTCGGGGTTCTCGCGTCCGGCCCGGCTGATTTCGGTTTTAATCCAACCGGGAGCAATGGCGTTAACCCGGATACTGTCCTGGGCGAAAGCAATCGCTAACGTTCTGGTCAATGAGACAATCCCGGTCTTAGCGGCGCTATAGGCGGGGATGTGTGGTGCGCCAAAGTACGAATACATCGATGCGATATTAATAAGGCAACCTTTAGTGGCTTTCAGATGAGGTCGAAACGCGTTCGCCAGCCTGAGGTTAGCCACTAGATGAATATCCAGAATCTCTTTAAAAACCTCGACCTTGTATTCGTCCCATCTGGCTAGGCGTCCGGCGCAATGAATCAGCACATCCAGTCTTTCGATTCGTGAGGCGAGAGCGGCGATCGCCGCATCATCGCATACGTCTAGTTGTTCATAGCGGATCCGGGGATCCGTTCCTGCTTTAGGCGCCGCCAAATCGGCAGCAATTACGTTTGCGCCGTGATTGAGAAACGCTTGGGCAAAAGCGCTGCCGATTCCACCGGTGCCACCGGTGATCAGAGCCACTTTGCCTGCGATGCTGAAATCTGGGGTGATGGGCATGGGAAAAAGGAATATTGGAAGGATGGAAAATCGAAATTTGAAGCAAAGACGCAACGACGCAAAGAACATCCCAGTGATTAGTGATTTGTGATGGGTGGCCGTTGAAAATCGGCCGGATCGTGATCCTGGGGTGATATTTTTCCGTTGGTTCTGCGGTTGACAGGTTGGTAAGTAGTTCTAATGCTCGCGAACTAACGATGAAATCGCCCCCGCAATCCGGCTCTTTAATCCATTACATCAGATAAAACCAGCGCCGACGTCATTCACGGGAAGTTTATACCTTTTATCTTTGCGCCTTTGCGTCTTTGCTTGAGATTATCGGCGTTTTTCATCGTGACTGGAGCGCGGTGACTTGGACCTCGTCGGTCATGATCAGGCCTTCTTCGCAAACCAGGGCGATTCCGCCATCAAGGAGCGGCGTATCGGGATCATGGTAACGGATCAATTCGATCCCGTTCAAGGAACCGGCAATCGTGGTTCCGGTCACTGCGAGATTGAATTGGTACCTTTGACCCCAGTTCCAGGCGTAGGGGAGCTCCGCTAATAACTGGAGTCCATCGTGGTTACGGACCAATTGCAGGGACTGACGGGGTCCAAGCAGAAGGGCATAATATCGAGCCAATCCTTGAACCCGGGCGGCCAGGCCG
Source organism: Verrucomicrobiota bacterium (assembly GCA_019242435.1). Taxonomy (GTDB): domain Bacteria; phylum Verrucomicrobiota; class Verrucomicrobiia; order Chthoniobacterales; family JAFAMB01; genus JAFAVN01. The sequence continues at coordinate 3,411 of JAFAVN010000177.1, forward strand.
AAGGACTTGGCCGGGTCTGAGACAATCGCGGATTCGACTTGGTAATCCCGCCAATCGCGTGATCCTTGAATGAATAGGCCGGTGCCACGGTTTTGAGACAGTTGAAAAGCGGAGGCCCAGCGGGTCCCAACGTGGTCGACGGCATTGATCCACGCTCGCAACCACATCTTCCCATCGTTGTCCGGACGGCGAAAAACTACGGTGGGAGTTTCAGACCAATCGATGTAATCGACGTAAAGCCGGCCATTACTCGCAACCTGCGAATTAACCTCGAGACCAAATTGGGCGATAGGCGCCCCCTTCAGATCTTCGATTTGCCATCGGAAATCCCGAGCTACACCAGGGCTGGATTCGAGAGCAGGACCATGGTGATATTGAAGTTGATCCTTTTCACCGTAGTAGGCGAGAAACGGTGTGACCTGAACCCGAGAAGAGTTCTTGGCGTCTGCTATCAGCCTC
>JAFAVN010000526.1 GCA_019242435.1 Verrucomicrobiota bacterium
ACGATCGCTTTTCCTATTCGGCGCGGTGACAAGCCAGAAAGGTCATCCCGGGCAGGTCACACTGATCGACGGCAGTCGGCAAGTGCATCTCAGCGAGAACGGAATCCTTACCCCGGCAGTGGCTCTACCAAAAGATGAATTGCACGCGCTTGACAGCCTCGCGAAGCCTGTTTTGCAGAATAAATCCCTTTCGCTTCCTCAGTGGACAGCAGATAACCTGGCAGCGCTGAAGCGGGCGCCTTCAGTTTTACTAGGGCAAGAGTCCGGACCGATCCCTCTGCACGTAATTCATCCATTAAGGACACTCGTGCAATCTGTCCACCCCACGTTCGAGTGGAGCACGGTCACCGGCGCAACCAGTTATACAGTGCACGTCGTGGCAGACGACCGGAGCCAAGAAGAGGTTGCAACCAGCCAGGCGGTTCCGGCTCCGGCTCCAGAGCTCATGACCTGCTCGTGGACTTTAACCGAACCGATGTCATTAACGTCCGGAAAACGCTACCGGTGGTACGTCACCGCTACAATCAGCAATCAAGACATCGATGCTCCCGGCATGAAGGAGCCACAGGCCAAGTTTGCGGTGTTGAGCGAAGCTGACTTTGCTCGATTGGATAGCCTCAAGAAGGCCAACCCGGGCGATCCTTTGCTCGACGGGTTGCTGAACCTGAAAATGGGCCTGTTGGATGATGCTCAAACCGATTTTCAAGGTTTGTTAGATGACCCGAAGCAGACCGAGAGCGGGAAGGAATTCCTGACCCGGATAATCGCCGAGATTCGGCGACTGGAAGAAAAGTGAGTAGCAGCGTTGGTCTTAAACTCGGCTCTGTTACTCGTCAGGTATTTTTCCAGAACCAGCGGTTGCGGTCCGCCACACAGGATCGCCGACTAGCACCATGCCAGCCCAATAAAACGGATGGTTAAATTCATCGCTGCCGAGCAATTGCAGTTCTGCTTTACGTAATAGCTCCGCAATCGAAAAGCTTGGGTCCTCTGATCTGTCCAATTGCGACTTCAGCTCTTGCATAAAAATGGAGGATAGCTTTGCGCTTGCTCGTAATTCGACCGGCCACTGACTCACTACCGTTGCCGAACATCCTCCATGAAGAAAAGCCCACGCTAGCCCGATCTCTCCTTCCCCTTGCACAATTGGGCCTCGTTCCGTATCACAAGCGAACAGGAGAGCTAGCCGGTCAGCCAACTTCATCGAAAGGATCTCAGCGACCGTCAAACGACCGCTTCCGGGCTGGTTCCGAATCGGCGCCAGTGCAAAATATGAACTCAGTGGATCTTCACCATCCAAGAATGCGTGCGTCGCCAGGAATACCACAGGTCTTCTCTCAACCTCGGTCACGAAATGCGCTTTGGTAGCTTCGGCATCTGTATAGCTTTTCACTACGCTCAATCCGAAAAGACTTTGAATTTCTTGAATGATCGCTCCTGTCTCCGAGATATTTCCCCGACCGACCACGTCAGCGCCGCCGCTTCTTGGATTTCCTACCGCTAGTAACCAGCCTTCTTGAGGCAGCGTTTCGCGGCGGGTCGTCCGTAAGTTCGCCAGGACGGCCAAAGATGGTGCGTACGAAATAGCCAGGTCTTCCGTCAGGTATTTATGTTCCCGCCGGTTTATTGCCGGCAGCGCTTGAAACGGAAGCTGCCAAAGGTTTCCCGCCGGCACGAAAACCACCGCGGCGCGATCTTCGATGTCTCGGGCGATCGGCGCGATCAGGCTATTGAAAAGTAACTCGCCCTGCTGGTTCGGATAACCAGCATAGCTTTTTTTGATTTGATCACGAAACCGCTCGATCATCTTGTCAAATCGTTGAAGCGGGCTGTCTATTGAATTTGACCGCGGTCCTTCCGGATACACTAGGGGAACTGCCTTAACTGTTACAGGCAGCCCTGCACCAAGCCGGGTCAGCACGAAAGCATAGCCTCGGTTGGTACCTAAAAGGTATTCGACAACCGCTGTGTTCTGATCGGGAACCAATGCATTGAATCGAGCCGTTATTTCGACGCGGTCCCACCGCTCGGACGTCAGCGATTTAGCACTGCCGGTTGCACCTTGAGTAAGCGAATCGAGTAAAGCTCGCTGCCTGGATAGCTCAGCATAGGTTAATGCCTCGGCCGTCTTGCCCTCAGCGGCAAGGAGTTCAGCTAATGCGATGTAAGGCCCAACCTTTTCCGCAAAAAACCAAGAGAGGCTATCATAGAAGCTAGACTTGAGACTGCGATCGGCTCCTGCTTCTGAGCGCATTGCCTCAATGATATCGACTGCTTGGCGGAATGATTCCTCCGCTTTCTCGGGGTGTCCCAGCCGAACCAGGCAGTTTCCCTGAATAGAGAGTGCCTTCCATAAGGCATCACTATTATTACCAGAGGCATTGGGGTTAGCGAGAGCCGCGGCATCGTTTGCAAAAAGGAGCGCTTTCTCGTCCTCGTCGGTTTCATAGTAATAAGTCGCCAGCGCCAGATCTCCTTCGGTAATCTCGTACGGCGTTGATAGTTCTTTCGAAAGGCGCAAACTGTCCTCAAAATCAGCTAGCGCTTCTTTTCGATCCAGCAGTGCACGATGCTCAAGCTTGATGTAGCCAATTGCCCGCAAGGTGTCAGCCAGCACCAATTTTGCATCTGCCGCGCCGACACGATCGGAAGGCGAAAGGCCGTTCAGTGCTGACAACAAGATTTCTCTCGCGGCTTGGAAACCCTTCAGCGCCTGATCCCATTGGCCCTGCTGTTGATGAGCCGTAGAACAGAGATCCAATGCGTTCGCCAGCAAAGCTGGGTTCTGCGGTGTCTCCAGTCTCAAAAGCGTGATCACCGCAGTGGCGTACTCGAAAGCCGAATCGAACTTTTGCCAATTCGTATAGATTACTGCGATCTCGTCTAACTGGAGCGCGGCCGCATTTTTTGTGTCGATTCGGGCGAGTTTTGGGAAATCAATCGTCGCCGGGTGTTCGACATCAAGCTCAGGGGAAAGACACCGAAGCGCCGCCTTACTATGGTCGAGAGCAGCTGGATACTTGGCTTGATAAAGCTCTATATTTCCCCAGTAATGAAAGCCGACCAACATGAGCCAGGAGTCACCGAGCGATTGCCCCATCGACACCATTGCTTGGGCAAATCGGATATCTTGTTCATTGCCGTGGTATCCTCCGGCTTCTTCTCGAAGTACTAAGTTTAATTGCCTGCTTGCCACGCGCAAAGCCAGCCGATACTGGAGTACGGGCGGGCCAAAACCAAGGTCGAGCAATTGATCGGTGCCCTGGTAGGCAACGCCCTTATATCCGAGAAGAAAGTACAGACAGGCAACTAGCAGTGTTTGTGTAATCCTCCCCATAGACCACCACGAATGTGCTGCCATCCACGAAGTCGCAAGGCGATGCTTACCCTGGCTGATACCGTTTGAATACATTGCGTAGCCCCGGAAGCATACCGAAGCACCGAATCAATGAGAAAGCTGATTCTTCGGGCCGGCGGAGAAGGCCTAGATCCTTCCAATTATTCTCACCTCCTCGCCCGGCCCAATTCCCCGTGCCGGAAGCATTCGACCAGATGATCATTCACCATTCCAACCGCCTGCATGAACGCATAACAGGTCGTCGGGCCCAAAAATTTGAATCCATGCTCTTTCAGACGCTTAGCTAATGCCTTCGACTCGTCGGTCAAGGCTGGAATTTCACTGCCCGATTTCCAGCTGTTTTGTTTGGGTACGCCACCCACCGTTTCCCAGAGAAAATCGGCCAGCGAATCTGTCTTCTGCAACACTTTCGTGGCAGCTTTAGCATTCTCTATAGTAGCTAAGATCTTCGCCCGATTTCGAATTATTCCCGGATCAGCCAACAATTTTTCAATCTTTTTTTCGGTAAACCGGGCGACTGACTCGATCTCGAAATTCTTGAAAGCAGTTCGAAACGCTTCCCGCTTCCGCAGAATAGTGATCCAGCTCAGACCGCTCTGCATACTTTCCAGAACTAACATTTCGAACAGGTGCCGGTCGTTGTACGACGGAGCTCCCCATTCTATGTCATGATACTCCAGGTAGAGCGTATCGTTAGCAGCCCATGTGCAGCGCCTTTTTGAATCCGAGGTCATGCGGGTTAGAGGTTCAAAGTTTATAGTTTAAGAGTCAAGACTTGGCATCGCTTCTCGCCTTGGTAGTCCCAATTTTGTTAGCCGGCCGCAGTTGGTAGTCGATAAGCGAAGGCTACATCGGGCGAGCCCTTCTCGGAACACGGATTTGGAATCATTAACCAGCGGCTCATTCGTCATTTTCTCAGTATATTTGCACCGGTTCACCGTCTAGTAGGATTGGCGGCATTAAGGTCGACCTCCCAGCCGCAATTATGGGCGCCATGAACGTATCAGGCAGTGAATTCCAGACTCATAGACTCGCTTTACCGTCCGGTTTCATGCTTTCAGAGTATCGTATCCTGGAGGTGCTGGGCGAGGGATCTTTTGGCATCACCTACCTCGGTCAAGACATTGGGCAGAATGTTCAAGTCGCCATCAAGGAGCTTCTGCCTACCGATCTGGTGACTCGCAGGAACGATGCCGACGTGGTTTTGGTTACCTGCTCCGCAAAAGCCGAGTTTGTCCGGGCCAAGCAGCGGTTCATCAACGAAGGACGAACGCTAACCCGGCTTAAACATCCCCACATCGTGGAAGCAGTTCGTCTCTTGGAACTCAATGACACCGCTTACCTGATAATGGAGTTCGTCCGCGGCTCGACGCTAAGAGCATGGCTGCGAACAAATCCGCACCCATCCGAAGAGCAGATCACCGAACTCCTTCTGGGCTTGCTGGATGGGCTCGAATATATCCACCGGGAGGGTTTACTTCACTGGGACATCAGTCCCGATAACATTATGGTCCGAGATTCAGGCGAACCGCTGCTTCTCGATTTTGGGAGTGCCCGCGCGGCTCTGAACGCCGGCCGCAATTTCATCAGTGTCGTGCGACACGGGTTCTCGCCGATCGAGCAATATCAACCACCCGTGCCCTACGGCGCGTTTACTGATATTTACTCTCTCGCCGCGACCATCATTTACGCCATGACTGGTTCCGTACCCCCTAAAGCCGTCGACCGCCTCGGCGACTATGATCCATATATACCGATCGCCAGAAAAATGAGGGGCCGGTATTCCCGCTGGCTCACCAAAGCGATGAGCTCGGCATTTGTCGTCCGACCCCAAGCCCGGCCGCAAAACGTCGCCGATTGGCGTCGACTTCTGACAACCCGATCCCAATCGCTAAAATTCGCAACTGCGAAGATCGGAGCAGCGAGGACCGTGCTCGACTGAAGCTCACTCGGGATAGCAGAAGAGCACGTCAATCCGCCGCCGGCATTACAACCGAGGCAGAGACCGGCTCCGTAGGAGCTAAATCTTTATAGTAACCGTAGTGTAGAAGAGGTGAGCTCCGCTAGGAGCGGCATTTGACTCGCCCATCGTATCGAGGGGAGCGCTTTTGAAACACGGGGGCGCGGTCTCGATCATTAGCAACTGCGGTAGCTGAAACCAACGGGATGATGACTGGCGGCTCCCGGAAGTTACCCACCGGCTTTAATCAGCCCCGGGGTTCCTCTCGGGAGCCGCCTGTCAATAGAGCCATCAATAGCGACGATGCCCTTCAAAAATATCTCGGGTCACCTTTGTACGTTCCAAACCGGCTCTCCTCCACGCGGTGGATAAGTCAGATGAGTCCACCGTCCCCATACTCTGCCCAAGAACTACTCGTTTCCCAAAGCCGGACTTTGATGATTCGGAGGTTAGGACGAAGCGGGTAACGCTCTTCCCCTCTCCGGACATATTCAGCCAGCTTTTTTTTGAAATGATCGAAGATCGTTTTTGCCATGACCTCCGTTGTCGGATCGAGCGCCTCAAATGCAATCACCCGGTCTCCGTAAGCAGTTTTGAAATCGACGTAGCGCGGATCTTTTGTGTTGATACACATGGCATGGTCGAGTGCAGACAGAAAATCCGACATTACCTGGCTAATAATCTTGAAGTCGCACACCATCTCATTTTGATCGAGTTCATCCGCTTCCAGGATGAATTCCACTTTTCGAGTGTGCCCATGCGGATAAGCGCATTTATCAGGGTGCTTGGAAAGCATGTGGCCGCTTTCGATTTCAAAGGTCTTACAAATTCGGTACGGCATAAACAAAACGGGTAGCGGAGCAAATAGCCGGCGGCGTTTGCTGCCTGAACAATGGTGCCGAATTAGGTCTATTCATTCGCGTTTATTCGGGCAGATCCATGATTGGCTTTTTTGCTTTCCTCGCGTTCGCTCGCGGCTTTTCTTACGTTCCCTTAGTATTCCCAAACAGCTCAATGTGTAACCGGTTGCAATATCGGTAACCATAGCGTTTACAGATATCAATCAGCAACGCCGCGCGGTCCAACATCGTGGACAGTTCAGTCCCTTCGGGCATCAACAGAACCTTTCCTGGTTTTATTTCGGATTGCAGGTTTACCAACAGGTCCTGAATCTCATCAAGATCGCTAGGGGCCGATACCACAAACTTAAGTTGATAATTGTATCTTTGAAGCCAAGCCCGGATAATCTCCGGCTGGAGGCGGCGTTTCTCATGCCGGTCGCGCCAGCCGTCAG
>JAFAVN010000540.1 GCA_019242435.1 Verrucomicrobiota bacterium
CACCAACCGCTTAACCTCAAAATCTTGCGTTTTTCAGAAACTCTGGCTTGGCATCGACAGCCATCTGCGATAATGAAAAAGCCGTGTTTGAGCTCACGGTTCTAGGCAGTGGCAGCAGCGGGAACAGTGCTCTCATTGCGACTGAGAATTGCCGCGTTCTGGTCGATATCGGGTTCAGCGCGAGAAAAGTTTGCCAACGTTTAGCTACGGCCGGCGTGGCACCGGAGAGTCTGGACGCCATTCTTCTGACGCACGAGCACAGTGATCACGTTGCTGGTCTCGACGTTTTCAGCCGTAAGTTCAAAATCCCGATTTACGGTAACCGTTTAACTGCCGAAAGCTTGCGAGGCCAAGGGGTAGCAGTGGAGGCGCCCTGGATTTTATTCAATTCCGGTGATTCTTTCACCATTCGAGATCTGGACGTTCAAACGTTTTATGTGCCCCATGATGCCGTCGATCCGGTGGCATTCGTGGTTTCCAGTGGCTACGGCTCAATTGGGTTTCTGACCGATCTTGGGTGTGCGTCCAAACTTGTCCGGGAAAGAATCCGAGAGGTACACACGCTGCTAGTCGAAACAAATCATGACCTGCGCAGGTTGCAGGATGATCCTCGGCGCCCCTGGTCAGTGAAGCAGCGGATCTTATCTCGGCATGGACATCTATCAAACCGCGCCGCCGCGGAACTGGCCGCGGACATCGCCGGGAACTGTTTAGAAAGGGTTGTTCTTGGGCACCTGAGCCGCGACTGCAACACCCCCGAGCTGGCTCTTTCCGCTATGTTAGAGATGGGTCTGGATCGCCTGGAGTTGTTCTGCGCCGAACAACATACAGTAAGTCCACGATTTCTGATCGGACGGGACAGCTCTGGCGCGGACAGCCCGCAGCTTTTTCTGCGATTGTAAACCTTGTTACAAACGCGATGAGCAGTCGCCGGTTGCCCCTGGGAAGCGCCGTCGCGGTGGTGTAGTTCGGAGGGAGCCGCTCGCTTTGTACTATCGATGTGCCAGCCCGATACCTACCGCATCGTACACAACAGATAAATCCAGTTGACCAAAACTGCCGCGACGATAACAAACGCCACGATCTGCTGAGTCCACTTCGGCACAGCGATAAATCTGATCCGTTTAGTGCGAAAAATCAGCACTGCGGCAGCGTACAGATCGAACCCGATAGCACCCAGGTAAACCAAACACATGAGCGGATTCAACTGAAACGATCTTCCGATATTTCCGTGGGCCAGGGCTAAAGCGCTACGGGTTGATCCACAGGTTGGACACGGGATCCCTAGGAGATGCCGCACCCAGCAATGCGGCCAGGGTAAACCAAAGCCAAGCCAGACAAGACAGCCAAGCCCAAACAGGGACGACGCCAATAGGAACCACGGTTCGAAATCGGTCTCACCCGGTTTCAATGTTCGAGCCGTGATCCAGCCGCTTCTCATGATTGTTGTCCGTGAGTAGCCGCCATCATTGACAGCCCAACCAAAGCGCCGACTGCCAGCAAACAGCAAAGGATAAACGGAGTCAACATGGCGACAGCCGCTTTCCAGCCTTCGGTTCCATGTACCTTCGAAAGTCCGATGATACTTGCAACAAAATAGAAAATTAACGAGGCGGGTGCGCAAAAGATCAAGTTGAACACTTGTGCTGAGTAGGAGTAACAGACGACCTTATAAGTAGCATCGTACCCTTTGTTCGCGCCGCCCAGCAGCATCAGGATAAGATGATGAATCCCTGCCATTACGAAGCTAAAGCCCAAACTGATTGCTACCGATAGGATATAGAAGAAAGGAAATGCGATCACGATCCCCCAGATCGGTAAGTTAATATTGCGTAGTTCTTCGGAATGCGACCAGTTCTGGGCGAGCGATGGGAACTCCACTAGGGCGGAGGTGATGGTGGAAATGAGTCCCACGGTTAGCTGAAGCATAATCAAAAATGTGACCGGACGCCGAAGACGGCCATCCACCGGCATTCGAGGAAATGTCTGATGCGGTTCAAACAGCACATCTCGAATGGTCATGAAGAATGCCGGGAATAATTTCACCTGAGGCCGCCGCTCCCAGGCAGGCATTACTTCACGTCTTACTACTTCCGCAGTAACCGACTCTGCCGGGGGCGGAGCCGGATACGAAGGTGGTTGCTCTGCCGGAACTGAAGGAATCTGTACACCAGGGAATTCGGACAATGGCTTCCAACTCGGCATCCCTTCCTGCCATGCTAAGTCGGTGGCAACAAATTGCCCTTGATCCAGATTACGCTGAACCTCCTCCAGTGTGTAGGTCCCCAGGTTTTGACCCGCCCGGTTAATCCAAATCTTCATGTTTGCATGGGTTGTAGAGGGTCGAGGTTCAAGGTTCAAGGTTCAAAGTTCAAAGTTCAAGCTTGGGAGGTGTCGTGCTCCACGGCGCGGCTGCGGTAACCGACACCTCTATCGCTCCGGAGGTAGCGGCGACTGTCCCAACGAAGGCGAAGGTATGAGAAGGCCCCGGAATATCCTCTAGCCTAAGGCGTTGGACCCTGAGCTATTTACCGTTCTCCGGGCCGTTCATGAGCGCCAGGATGTGTCGCCTTTTCTGCTCGTAGCTGAGCGCGTGGAAATTCCGGATCTCCTCCAGGCGGCGCACTCCGTTAAGGGAATCTAGAAAATGAGTGTAGCCGGCGGCAAGCTCCGTCGTCTCCAAATAACGCTCTCTTAGGTTGGCGTCCCGATATCCGTTACCGGATCGGGATTCAAACAAGTGAAATCGTAACCAGCGCCGGTCCATCCGGGAAACCTTTTGGCTTCGCCGGAAAAAGGCAACGTACAAGAGCAGGACCAGGTAGGTATCGACCAGCCCCTGTAATTCCAGATTACGGGCGAAGTCCTCACTATCAATCCGGCGCAGGCCGGCCTTGAACTGCAGTCCCGCATGCAACGCATGATTGATTTCTTCTACAAACATGATCAAAGAGCGTATATTCGAATTGGACAGCCCACTCCGGGGGTCGTGCTTTTCCAACTGCTCAATGAGCCAGCTTGAGTAGTAGATACCAACATAAAGCCGATCGTCCGCTGTCCTGAGAAAGGTGCGGGCGAGATCGCTCAACTCCCGAGCGGATGCGCCGGCCATTCGACTCAGTTGTTCACAACGCGAACTGTCAATCAGGCAATCTTCCAGATTGATCCCGACACTCGCGTAAGTGCGTTCGAACAAACGCTGCAGTTCGCTGAAAAGAGTCGCATTCATACCGAGGTCAGGTGCAATTGTAAGGATGGTCTCCAAGATCAACTAGCTCGTCTGCCAGCTGATTCAGGGCCAGACGGCAATCCCGAAAGCGGTCTGCCAACGTCTCGAATAAGGGACCAAGCTCAAATTTCTTGGCCAAGTCATGGGAGGCTGCGGCGTGAAAACTGGTGCGACCGAGTTCCTCATAGTACGAGCAGCTCGGTGCTCCTCTTTGCCGGCGAAGTTCAATGTTCTCGTGAAACATGCCGGTAACAAAGAGCGCGTAATTTCCCACGTGACTTTGAATCAAAAACGCTTGATAGGCGGTGGCTCCTTTAAGCGCCAGAAGCAAATCAGACAGGTAGGTAGTCGAAGCTTCTGGAACCGGTGCCCGTAGCTCGCGCGTGCTGGAGAACCTCTCGAGCAGAGCAGCTACGTAGTCTGATAGCGTTCGATCCTCGATGCCGGCCCGGCGCATCACCAGCCTGGCTAAAATATAAAAATAAAACTGCGATGAAATGGTCAGGTGGCCGGTATTTTCAAGAATCGCGTAACAGAGTTTCTCGTGATCAAGGATCTGGTCACGCATTTCTGGATCGGTCAAGAGCTCGACCAAGCTGACTTTTTGCTGGCTGTCCCGCCCTAGAACTCGAACCACGAATTCGAAATCCTGAGCCGTAAACCGGGCCCGACAGTTCGGTTGAATCATCGGGACTTTTTCTTTAGCAGATAATGGGCCATCTTGGAAAGCATTGTCTTTTGCTGCCTCCCTTCAGCCTAGAGTTCGGCCAAACCTGTGAAGCTGGCTGTAAGTTTGCTGGTTACCGATTGGCGGCTGGTGTTCGAACCAAACGTCGCGGCGTTTCGCAATTCCAATCGTTCCAGTATTTCAAATAAAGTGTAAATCTTATATGTCACCCAGGGTCACATCAGTCACGAAGCCCTCTCGCACCTCGCCCTTTCGAATCGCTCTTTCTTCTTCTAGACTTTAGCGGATGGTTGCGAGATGCCGCGGTTCATGGTGATTGTGCGCTGGTTTTTCTTGATCGCCGGGTGCGCAGTCCTAGCCTGGCTCGGCTGGTACGGGTACGCCAAAGGATTAGGCCGGCATTGGCGGTCTCTACTGGAAAAAGAGTTTGCCAGGTACGGTCTGGCTATCGATGTCGGTAAGATCACCTTGGATCCTTTCCGCGGCCTCATCGCTCGGGATGTGCAGATCTTTGACAGCCAAGCCGAAGAAAATCTCTTGGCCGAAATCAACCAAGTCTCGCTGGACGTAAATTACGCAAATCTGTTCCAGCATGGACCCGCCCTTAACGCCGTCGATCTCAGCGGCGCCAGCCTGCTGGTTCCTCTCAATTTTCGAGCGCCGCAGAGCGGCAAAGTCCGGGTTACCGATTTTCATGCTCGCATCTATTTTCTTCCGGGCCGGATTGAAGTGCGCCAAGCCTCGGCGCTTTTATATGGAATCCGGGTTAACGCCAGCGCTACGTTTGTAAATCCCACCAGCCTTTCGCAAGCCGTCGCCGAAGTGGCAAATGATCCCGATCCGCCGGACAGGACCGTTTGGTTCGTGTCCCGGTTATTTAATGAACTCAGGAAGATCCGGTACCGAGAAGCGGCGAACCTGAACTTTTCTTTTCAGATGGATCTAGCGAATCCGCGTGACTGGCGGATCGACGAGGGAAGTTGGGTGGCGCCGAGTCTAGAGCGAAACGGGGAAGAATTGAAGGATTTAGCTGTCAAATTTGGTTTTGAAAACCATCACTTCAATGTTCGCTCACTTCATCTAGCTGACGACCGAGGCGAATTGTTCGGGGTCGGAAGTTGGGATGTGACCACCGGTCAAAAAAAGTTCCAACTCCGGAGCAGTCTCGACCTCGCTCGGCTCTTAGGGGATGAACCCGATATCAGCTGGATTCGAGAGTGGGCCTTCGAAAAAGCGCCCGCGATTGAGGTTCAGGGGGAACTGCTTCGTAACTGGGAACCAAAAATCATCGGTAAGCTGAGCATTGAACAATTTTCCGTGCGCGGTGTTCCGTTCCAGGGCTTGCGAGCCGAATTCTCCCGACAGGGCGCTTCCTGGATGTTATCAAATGTCGAGTTAACCCACCGCACTGGAACGCTCACTGGTGAGATCCTGGATCGGCCGGGAGAATTTCGGGTCCAGCTCCATTCCGCTCTCAATCCCAGGGCTCTGGTCTCGCTGCTGCCGCCCTGGGCTTTACCTTTCTTTGCTGATTGGGAGTTTCAGACGCCGCCGGTTGTCCAGCTTGATTTATCTGGCCCAAGTCGGCGCCAACTCCAGGGGACAGGTCAATTCTGGCTAGGGCAAACCCGTTTTCGAGGTTTTCCGCTGAACTCCGGTGAAGGCTCGTTTCGCTTGAACGATTCGAGCATCCGGTTTGAAAATTTGCGGATAGCCAGAGATGAAGGATCCGCTGCCGGCTCTTTAGCGCTAAATCTCCGATCGAGACAAGTGGAACAGGTCCAGGGAGAAGCTCATCTGGAGCCTGATGCTTTAGCAGGATGGCTTGAGCCGTCACTGACCCCGCTGATTGAGCTGTTCCATTTTACGAAAATCCCGACTACCAAAATTGAATCTCCCACGCCGGAAGAAAACTCGAAAATTACCCTGCAAATCAATGCGGTCGCACCTTTCAATTACCGGTGTGGGCGATTTGATCTGCCCCTCAAATCCGCAGTGCTCCTGATAAAGGGGAACTCTGATCAAGCGAATCTGTCTATCTCCAGGGGACAAATCTCAGACGGCACGTGCAACATTCTTGTGCAACGGGGTGGATCGCTGTCCGGCGGGTCGACGAAGTCGGTGATTACTTTTGACCAAGCTCCCATTGGCGATCTGGCGGCCGAATTTTCGATGCTGGAGGGTAGCGAGGGTAAGTTAAGCGGATCGCTCAAAATGAAAGTGTCAAACGCGCATCCGGCTGCCGACAAGGTTGAAGGAAAATTATCCTTTGCGGGAGTTGATCTCCATCAATGCCGATTTTTTCAGCATGGATCCAAGCGATTGGGGGCGGCGGGCTTTGGCAGTACTGGCGATGTAGGCCTGGAGTTTCAGTCAGATATCGGGCAAGTAAATGTTAGTCGGTTTACTTTGAGTTCTGGTGGACATTTTCTTGACCTTTCCGGAACCGTAGATGTAACAGGTGGCGCACTGAAGCTTTCCGGGCTGCTAGATGATGGAGCAGCCGCCGTAAGCGTGTCCGGAGACATGAACGATCCTGAGTGGGAGATTATCGCGTTCCGCCAAAACTAGCCTAAAAGCCGACATCTGCCGCTTCCCCTTTCGCCATAGGGTCTCCTTTTTGTCGAGCTAGATACGCAGAATTTTCCGCCGGTATTCTTCATCCTGCCGGCCCTCAATCCGCTCGATTTCAGAATCGGGGAGATGTCGTAGGCCGCCAAGCAAGTGAGCACCGATAAAGATCTCTGCAGCTTTGACGGTCATGAACATGGCGGCCCGGACCGCGGCAGCGGATGTGCCGATGGTGATCACCCCATGGTTTCTAAGCAGGATAACGCGAGGTAATATGCCTTTTGATTGCTGAAATTCTCGTGTCTCAGCTCGGATCCTTTTAGCCAATGCCAGACCCGGATCCACATATGGGATTAATAACGATGCCGGACCGCAACAGACAATCTCATCTGGACACTGGCGGTTCTCGCTAAAGGTTTTGGCTAACCCGGAACAGAGGATCTGG
>JAFAVN010000561.1 GCA_019242435.1 Verrucomicrobiota bacterium
AGGAACAAAAGGGTAGTTTTGTTCTTGGTAAAACGGTGGCTCAGTTTCGCGAACCGCAGACCGTCGCGCCAGAGCTCGCCTGAAGCCCGCCCGGAATAGCAAATAGCAAGATAGCAAATAGCGGAAGCGGCGTGACGTGACCCACCGCCTTTTGCTCGCCGATACCGCGGTGCTCAATTTGCGAGATCATATCGTCGCGCTCCAAAGCGGCTCCCCCTCCATGCGGTGGGTAATCTGGCTTCGCCTCTGCTATCTGCTATTCCGCAACGGCTCAGACAACCTCCGACTCGCCAACTTCTGCCATCCTCTGCCGTGCTGATTCTACCAGCTGCGCGTAAGTCACAGATGGTATGTCACCAAAATAATCTTCAAGCATCCGATCACGTCCCTGCTCGTAATCGATCGAGTAAAGCCCGAAACGCGGGGTAAAAGAACCCCATTCATAATTGTCGAATAATGACCAATGCAGGTAACCAATCAGCGGAATCTCGGCGCGCACCATCCGAACTACTTCCTCGATGTGGACCCGGAGAAATTGGCTACGAGTCATTCGATCCCGCCGATGCCCCACTCGATTATCGAGCTTTCTCCGCAGGGCCATACCATTCTCGGCAATGAGTACCGGGCGACCGGCGTAATCTTTGCTATAGGATTCACAGAAAAATCGCATCCCGGCAGGTAATACTCGCCAATCCCACCATTTGCTGGTGATATTGTTCATGAGCCATGACCGAAAATTCTTGTCTTTGAATTCGTGGTCCCACCAGACCGGTAACCGGAATACATGCGCCGCAAAAGGATCGTAGTAATCGAGTCCCAGAAAATCGAAGGTTGTGACCCGGTCGGCTGAATAAATTTCATCTACCAGTGGCGCGAAAAAGCCTGGCGAAAATGTTTTGTAACCAATCCAGTTACTGAGTCTTTTGGTTAATGATCCAAAGAAGTAGGGGATGTCCTTAACTAAAGGAATACGGGCTTGTTCGAACGCATTTTCGAACTCCTGGATCTTGTTGTAAACGTACTCTGGGAGTTGGCTGGATTTAACGTCACGCTCCCGTACCGAGAGCAAATCCAGCATCACTTTATCGGACCAGTAGAGGTCGGTACAATAATTGTTACAGGCTACTAACGGGACAGGCCAGCTCTGCTGTTCATAAATGTCGTGTATCCGATTGTAAGCCCGCACGTGCGCCCGCAGAATCTGCCGGGAAGCCTCTGAAACGGTTCGAAAGCCGGCGCGCACGCCTTTTCTGCCCGGGAACTGGGTCCCTAGATAGGTATTGAGCACCAACATATTCGGCTCATTGATCGTGATGTAATACCGGATAGGGGCTAGTCCATACCGATCCGTTAAAGCCCGATTCAGATAGAGGACCGTATACTCCACATAATGGAGATACTGCTCGATCGTCCGGGGCTCTAACCAGGGATCCGAACCGAGCCAGGCAGGATGAATAAAATGATGTAGCGTTACCACTGGCTCTAAGGCCGCCCGGCGGCACTCCGCTAATATTTCGGCGTACCGCTCGAGCGCTCGCTCATCGAACGCAGGTGGCGGACCTGGCTCACTCCTGATCGTGGGTTGGACCCGGCTCCATTCAATCCCCAAGCGGAACGCGTTGAGACCTAGTTCTCGACAGCGGCCAAAATCTTCCCGGTATCGATGCCAGAAATCTGCTGCCAATCCAGCCGGCACCACATCTCCCCGGCGCTCGGCCTCAGCCCAGTTTGTCTGCGGCTGATCAGTTCCGTTATAACCACCCTCCGATTGATAAGCGGAGGTCGCTACTCCCCAAAGAAAATCTTCCATACCTCACCGCGGTTTCAGGTCCCGTTCTCGTGCCGCCGCCAAAGTAATCGCTTCGGCGTCATCGTCTGTTACTTCAAGAGGTGGCAATTCATCGGCCACTAACGTTTCTACGATGCAGTGTGCCGCCTCCGGCCGGCTCAAAGCAAAAGCTCGATTGCGCATTCGCTCCAGTCTGGGCGGATCATCGAGCAAGGTATCGATCTTGTAGGGAATCGTAGTCATCTCGTTGCATTTCACCGCGACTCCGTCTTCCAGCAGATGATCGCTATTCCTTTCTTCCTGCCCCGGTATCGGACTTACAATCACCAGAGGCAAACCACAGGTAAGCGCCTCGGCGCTGGTCAGACCCCCCGGTTTGCCAATCAAAAGATCAGAGATTTTCATCAAGTCCGGCATCCGATCCGTGTAGCCGAAGACCTTAAAGTTTTCTTGATCGTGACTCACCGCTCGCAAAACGCGTTCTCTGGTCTCAATACTCCTTCCGCAGACCACTAGCGTCTGAACCTTATTTCGCAACTGCTTGAGACGATCCACCACAAACTCGGTCGGGCCGACGCCAAGCGCGCCTGCGGACAAAAGCAGCGTCGGCCGGGTTGGGTGCAGCCCATAGTGAAGGCGAGTAGACACCCGGTCAATGGGAGCGGCAAACTCCTGATCGACCGGAATACCCGAGACCGTAATTCGTTCGGGAGGTAATCCCAACATTTCCAGGTGCGCTTTCGTTTCGTCGATCGCCACAAAGTAACGGTGAAACATGCGGGAGAGCCACATCGCGTGAAAGTCAAGGTCGGTAACCACAATCGAGAGATGGGCATCCAACCGATTCTTTGCAATCAGATCAGAAATGATTCCCGCCGGCATGAAATGCGTACAGACCGTGATGTGCGGATCGAATTTGCGGATAAACTTGACGAGCGGTCCGGTGTTGAGCCGGTCGAGCATCAACCGCATGCCGTCCGTCTTCCATGGCTCATCGCTCTGTTTGTACCACCAGCCCAGAAAGTCCGGCGCAGTCTGGACTAAACGAGCGTACAGCTTGGAATAAAAATCCCGGAACAGCTTATTGGTAAAATGAAGCGCGTCACTATGAATCACTTCGCTTACTCGGGGATGCTGCCGGAAAACCTTTGTCAGCGCCTCTCCGGCGCGGACATGTCCAGTTCCGGCACTCGTAGACATGATCAGAACCCGCTTCTTAATCATATCTCTAGGCGCGTTTCTTTGCTCTCTCTCACCTGCCCCCTCTGATGGCGGTTGGTACCGGCGGCATATTCAAAGCTGAATCAACGAATTGTTCAAAATCGGTCCGCAATTTCTTTCGCGAACTTAACTCAATATAAACCATGTGACCGCTATCGTAGAACTGGAGCTGCAAATTATTTCGAATGCTTGGATCGACATGCATTTTGTGGACCACGTTCTCGGCGGCAAAATAAGGAGTAGCCAGATCATAATAGCCGCAGCAAACCATCACTCTCAAATAGGGATTCTGGTTCATTGCCTTCTTCAAGCTTTCCGCCACCTCCAAGTATTTGTTTTTCGCAAATAACCAGGGCTGAAGCTCTGCCAGCCGTTCATAAGGAAGGTCACTTTGAAACTTCAAGTCCTCTCGTACATATTGGTAGAAAGCGGAAGTAATCGGGCCATCAACAGCTTCATCGCTTGGATCAGATTCCTCGCGATCTGTTCCCGGATAGGCGCGAAGACCGGTGAATCGGCTATCGTAACGACCCACTGTTCGACTCTGTTCCCGCAATAGATCGACAAAGAAGAGATCGGCGGTTTCTCTGAGATTCAGCTGGATAAAACGTTGTTCGCTAAGCCCGGTGAACTGAGCCAGTTGAGACGCAATCCTCGTCTTCTCGTCCGCTGCCAGCTGATCCCCTTTGAATAAGGCGAGCTGGTAATCGGTCGCTGCGAATTGTTCCACCTTTGGCAAAAGTTCCGTCAAGCTCAGCTGCTGAAGGTCTGGAGCCAGCTTTTTATGGTACCACGCTGCTACCGCATAGGAAGGCAAGAACAGCGGATAGGGTTGATCGTTGCCGGGACTAAACTCAATGGCTTGGAAGTTCAGGGCCGAACCGACCAGCACTATACCGTTCAGGTAAAGACCGTACCGGCTTCCTAAATAATTGCTCAATCCGGCTGCCCGAGTCGTTCCATAACTTTCTCCCGCGATAAACTTTGGCGATCCCCACCGTCCATATCGCGTGATCCAGAGCCGGATAAAGTCGCCTACGCTCTGAATATCCTCCTGGAACCCCCAGAACTGCTTCGGATCCTGCCCCGGTGCAGCCCTGCTGTAGCCCGTGCCGACTGGGTCAACAAACACCAAATCGGTCTTTGGCAGCCAGGTGCTCTCATTGTCGACGAGTTTTGCGGGCAGTGGTAAAGCCTCTCCGGCGTCAGACAATTTCGCTCGCCGAGGGCCAATTCCGCCCATGTGCAGCCAGACCGAAGCCGCGCCCGGTCCCCCGTTAAAAGCAAACGTCACCGGTCTTGAGACCGCGTCACCAGCTTCCTCTGCCAAATAAGCGACAAAGAAGATCTGCGCTTTCGGAGTTCCTTTAGTTGGATCGATTGGCTTTTTCTTTCCGCCATCTGGCGAAGACTCGTCGTCGCCCCGAAAATCCTGAGCCCGGTTCTGTTCCGCCGCTGTATCGGTCAGCAGCAAGTATCCCGTGATTGCCTTGTACTTGAGAATTTTGCCTTCAGGCAAACTGAGAGTGTGTTCGGTCACCACCGGCGGCGGCGGCTCAAAGTCTCCCGATTTTTCCTCCTTGGGCGACGGGCTGGGTTTCGGCGAAGGTTGCGAAGTTGGTTGTTGCGGGTTTTGAGCGCACACCATGAAAACCGTACTCATCAGGACAGCCAGTGAGCTCGCAAAACCACGAAAGAA
>JAFAVN010000038.1 GCA_019242435.1 Verrucomicrobiota bacterium
AGAGCATCCCCGAACTAGCACAGGCATTCAACTTCTCCGATCGCCATTTTCGAAGAGTAATAACCAGACAACTTGGAGTCTCTCCTATTCAACTCATGCAGACTCGACGATTGCTCCTGGCCAAACAGCTTCTTACCGATACCAACCTCAGCGTTAATGATGTGGCGCTGGCTAGTGGTTTTCGCAGTCTGCGACGATTCAACGGTCTGTTCAAAGAGCGTTACCGGATCGCGCCAACCAAGCTGCGAAATGGGGCCAAGAAAAATTTGATCGCCCTTTCTGATTGCACATTTCATCTCAATTATCGGCCACCATTCTGTTGGGATGGTTTGCTCCGATACTTTCAAAGACGCTGTTATCGGGGCGCTGAAATCGCTGCTGACCAAAAATACTGCCGGACGGTCAGAATTGGGAACCGAACAGGTTGGTTGGCTGTCGAGAATGACGCTGAAAACAATTCGCTTAGGGCGGAAGTCTCGCCGGAGCTATTGCAAGTTTTATTGCCACTCGTCTCTCGGTTGCGGCGTCTTTTTGATCTGGACGCGGCACCGGATCGAATCGCTGCAGTACTAGGCCCACTCGCGGCCGAAAACCCGGGCATTAGAGTTCCTGGTGCGTTCGACGGGTTTGAGGTAGCGATGCGCGCGGTATTAGGGCAGCAGATCAGTGTACCTGCGGCGACCACAATTGCCGCCAGAATCGTGGAGCGGTTCGGGGAACACGTGGACACTCCGATCCCAGAGCTGAAATTTATCGTGCCGACGGCGGCTGAGATCGCCGCGGTGCCCATCAATGAGCTCAGAAAAGTCGGCCTTACTGAAACTAGAGCCGCGACCCTGCACGGGTTAGCAAGCACGGTCGCTCGAGGCAGAATTCATTTTCTCAACGCAGTCTCGTGGGAAGATGCTATCCGGGAACTGACCGAGATTCCTGGGATCGGACCGTGGACCGCGGGTTATATCGCGATGCGAGTCTTAGGCTGGCCGGACGCATTTCCCCATCAGGACCTGGGGCTGCAAAAAGCACTCTGCGTCAGAAAGGCAACCGAGGCCTTGGCACTTTCAGAAAAATGGCGGCCGTGGCGAGCTTATGCCGCCATGCAGCTTTGGCATTCCCTGGAAAACCAAACCGGTAATCAATCCGCCCCGCCGTAGGGCGGGCAGGTTCGACAAAGCAACAGGGGATACGCAGCGCATTGAACACGAATAAAATTCAAAACTGAATAGAAACAGCAACAGAGGTCGGTAAGAACATGAGTTATCAAGCAATCTACCATAGCCCCGCCGGCAAACTGAAATTGGTTTCAGACGGCAAAAATTTAATCGGTCTGCATTTCTGGCGCGACCGGTATGAAAAAACGCCGGAGTCTGAGTCCAGCGAAAAACCACCGTTCCCGGAAGTCACCCGGCAGCTCGACGAATACTTCAGCGGGATCCGGACTGAATTCGATCTGCCGATTCGATTCATCGGCAGCATGTTCCAAGTGCAAGCTTGGCAGGCGCTGCAGACCATTCCTTTCGGCGAAACTATTTCCTACAAAGAACAGGCCGAACGCATAGGCAGCGTACCGCGGGCGGTCGGGCTGGCAAATGGTCAGAACCCGATTGCCCTTATCGTGCCGTGCCACCGGGTGATCGGAGCCAACGGCCAACTGGTAGGATACGGAGGCGGCATTGAACTCAAGAAAGCATTGCTGAATTTCGAAGCCATGGTCCGTGATTTCGGACCACAGCCGTTTGCCGCGTCGACGCCGCTGGCAAAGCCTCAAAGACGCGAAGGACTATCATCTCACTGACTGACTGGTGGCTTACGGGCTGGCAGTCGCACCGGCGCCCGGACTTGGCGTTTGTTGTGCGGGAGGACGAACGATATCGGCATCGATAGATGCCGGATACTGGACGGTGATTCCGGCGACCGATTCTCGCCTCGTAGCTTTCCTAAGATCGGCAAAGCTGTACACCGCCAGCTGTTGATCCGTCAACCAGCCAACCCGAACCCCGACATCCCCCGGGTAGGACATAATGTTGCCGTTCCCATTGGCCGGGCTCTCGTCGGGTCGAAGAAGAGAGACATTTGTGGTTGGCGGTGCGTCCGGACACGAGCGGTGGAATACAACTGCCTTAAATTGGCGATTTGGAGAAAGCTCTTCGGATGAGACCTCGTTCTGGCAGGGAGGCGCTTTGGAACACGCGGCCGCCAAGCAGCATAAAATCAAGACTACCCCTCCCGCTAATCTCCTGTGACGCAATCGATTCAAGCGAACACGCATCCGGCTTTAGGATGTCACGTGTGCAAATGTCGTCAACGTCGTGACGCGCGGGAACGCCGGCAATACAACGGGAACGCCGGCAACGGCAGGCTGCTTCGCCGCGGGGCGTAGGGATTGACATTTTAATATAAAAACATAACTATTTTAAGTTATGAGTGACTTGAGGCAGCGAACAAAGCGTTTCGCCCTGAGGATCTTTGATCTTATCGACTCGATTCCTCAGACAGCAAAAGGAAGGGTCGTACAGACGCAGCTCGCGAAAGCGGGGTCGTCCGTGGCCACGAATTATCGGGCAGCGCAGCGATCACGCTCTGTAGCCGACTTCGTTGCGAAACTGAGCATTGCGCTAGAAGAGCTCGACGAATGTTCTTTCTGGCTGGAGTTTCTGCCGGAGACGCGATTGATCCCCGTTGGTAGTATCGATGCTTTTCTAAAAGAAGCCGATGAACTGGCCGCCATTATCGCTGCCTCTCGCAGGACTGCCGGGGGAAACACCAAGAAGCGTCTCGGTTGACCGCCTGCG
>JAFAVN010000542.1 GCA_019242435.1 Verrucomicrobiota bacterium
TCAGTATCCTCCACGATTCGCCCGATCTGAATAATATCTATGATATTGCCAACGAGATCGGCAGAGATTTCGGTGAAACCATCTCGATCGTGAAGGCCGCCGAAATCCTGGCGTTTGTTAACACTCCGAAAGACGAAGTCGAATTTACGGAGCTGGGTCGCCGGTTCTATGAATCGGACCGGCAAACGCGCAAACAGATCTTTGCCGAACAGGTACAACAGCTGCGGTTATTCCACATCATCCTTGGATACTTGGAAACTCAGGAAGAAGTTTCTGCTGAGACTGTTATTCAGGATATCGCTTCCGCGTTGCCATATGAGGACCCGGAAAAGATTCTCCGGACCATGGTTGCGTGGGGTCGTTATGCCGGCTTGATGGACTATAACGCGAACACTGGCATGGTAGTAATACCTGAGGACGAAGACGAGGACGAGGAAGAGGAAGAGAAGTTGTAAACGGACTTCGAGTGGACGAAGACGCGCTTCGAGCGCGAGGACGATTCGGAGCTCGTTTTAAGTAATGCAGGCTGCACAAGAACCCACTGCTTCCGTTAAAATCACTCGTGAGAACGGTGTCGCCAAGGTTTTGGTTGGCGGAGTCTGGAGTCTGAGAGCGAAGCGGCGACCGAATCTCAACCAGCTTATTCGAGAGCTGGAATCGAGCGGAGAAGTCCACCAGGTTCGATGTGTTCCCGAGCACCTCGGTCACTGGGATAGCAGCCTTCTCGTGTTTCTTTCGGATCTCGACATCTGGTGCCAATCGCGTCACCTACCTCTTGAACTGGAGGAGCTTCCGGAAGGAGTGAGTAGTCTCATCGAGCTGGCGAAAGCGGTTCCGGAACAGGAAACGGGTAGAGGGCGTCTCCACAAGCATTCATTTTTCTACGTGCTGGGGCAGTGGGCCATTGACGGTTCGACCGGCCTGGAGGCAGCGGCTCGGTTCGTCGGAGAATGCGTCTTAAGTTTCGGTCGCATTTTTTCCAGGAACGGAAAGGTAGATTGGAGACTTTTCTGGCTCACCTTGCAGGAATGCGGTATCCAAGCGCTGCCCATTGTAGGACTGATTAGCTTTCTCACTGGTTTGATTCTCGCTTTCGTGGCTTCGATCCAGCTCCGGCAATTTGGTGCCGGTATCTACGTGGCCAATCTGGTAGCGGTCGCTATGGCTCGGGAAATGGGTGCAATCATGACCGGCATTATCATGGCCGGCCGCACCGGGGCAGCTTTTGCGGCTCAGATCGGCAGTATGAAGGTCTCGGAGGAGATCGATGCATTGGATACACTCGCCATTTCCCCAATGGACTTTCTGGTTTCGCCTCGGGTGGCGGCTTTATTTTTGATGATGCCGTTACTGTGTCTCTATTCCATTCTTATCGGCATTGCTGGAGGAGCTGTGGTCGGACTGGGCGTTCTGAACATCAGTCTCGAGCAATATTGGAATCAAACGTTGGGTTCGATGGGGCTGTCAGATATCCTCACTGGCGTCGGTAAATCGGCTGTCTTTGGGGTGGTCGTTGCTCTGACTGGCTGCCAGCGCGGCATGAAATGCGAGAACAACGCGGCGGCGGTAGGTAATGCGGCAACCTCCGCGGTGGTATTAGCTATCACCTGGATTGTTGCCTCCGACGCGATGATCGACGTGCTTCTGGAGGTCTTGAAACTTTAGCCTGCATCGCTCGAAAATGCCTGTCATTGTCGGGGTGCAATTTGCAACACGGATGTTGCCATGGATCTTAAATTTGAGCGGCTTTTTTGAGCGATGCAGGCTATGACTACTCAGCCTTTTGCTATCGAGGTCCATGACCTGCGGATGAACTACGGCTCCTATGTGGTGATGAGTGATATCAACTTCAGAGTGCAGCGAGGTCAGATTCTCGTGATCATGGGTGGGAGCGGTTGCGGAAAAAGTACGCTCCTGAAGTACATGATCGGGCTCAAAGAGGTCGAGCAAGGTGAAATTCTTTATAACGGGAAAAGCTTTGTGAAGGCCGGCCAGGAAGAGCGGGAAAAGGTGCAACGCAGCTTTGGCGTTTTGTACCAGGGTGGGGCGCTCTGGAGTACCAGGACACTGGCCGAGAACGTCGCTTTGCCGCTTGAGGAGTACACCGAACTGTCACCGCGCGAGGTTCGGGAGGTTGCTTCCCTAAAATTGTCGCTGGTCGGACTAAAAGGATTTGAAGATTTTTATCCCTCCGAGATCAGTGGTGGAATGAGGAAACGGGCGGGTCTAGCCCGGGCTATGTCACTGGACCCGGCCATACTTTTTTTCGATGAACCCTCAGCTGGACTGGATCCGATTAGCTCCCGCCGTCTCGATGATTTGATCTTGCGCTTGCGGGAAAGCCTAGGTTCCACGGTGGTGGTAGTAACCCATGAGCTTCCATCTATTTTTGCGATTGCAGATACATCCATTTTTCTTGATGCCCAGACCAAGAAAATGCTGGTGCAAGGCGACCCTAAAGAACTCGTGAAAGACACTGAAACTGATCCGAAGGTCCGGAACTTCCTTCTTCGGGGCGAGTTATCCGATAACCAGAACGGGCCCGTAAAGAGAAGGACGGGCGCAAGAACCAAATGAGCCAGAAAGCGAATCCCACATTAATCGGAGTATTTGTGTTCGGTGCGATACTGATCGCTATCGGAGCGGTGGTTTTCTTCGGTTCGGCGGACCTGTTTGCCAGGAAACAGACTTTCGTGTCGTATTTTACGCAGTCGGTTAGTGGCATCCAGGTCGGGTCGAATGTGAAATTTAAAGGCGTAAACATCGGCAAGGTTACCCGAGTTCTTATTGGCCTTGCGGGAGGCGGCCAACCGGCGTATGCGAAAGTTTTTTATGAAATCGATCAGAACGCGATTGTGAGAGAGGTAGGCAAGGAGGAGGCGTCCAGCATTAATTTGTTCAGCGAAGAAAGGATCAAGCGCCGGATTGAACAAGGGTTACGCGCGCGCCTGGACTTCGAGAGTCTGATCAGCGGCCAGTTGTTTGTTTCGCTCGATTTTTTCAAGGATGCTGCTCCGTTCACTTTCCACAATAACGCGAGCGATCGTCCCGCCTTGGAAATCCCAGTGCAGCCTTCCGATATCGAAGCCATCCTGGGGAACTTGACCAAGGCAATCGGTAACCTCGGTAACGTCGACTTCCTGACTATCTCGAAGGATCTACAATCGCTCCTTGTCAGTGCCCGTGAAGGAATCGAGTCGCTTAAGCTGGCGCAGATCGGCCAGTCTTTGAACGACCTGGTAACCAGCCCCGAACTAAAGGGAGCACTAACCAGTGTGAAGACCGCATTCGACCAATTGGATGCGACGATCAAGAAGTTGGACAGCGATCTGGACCCGATCACTGCGAATCTGAACCCGACTTTGGCAGAAGCGAAAAAAACGATGACTCAGTTGGACACAGCCACACACCAGCTCGATCGGATGCTGAACTCCAACTCGGGTTTTCGTTATCAACTGGATAGCACCTTAGCCCAGATCGCATCTGCTGCAGACGCACTGCAACGTCTTTCCGAGTTCTTGGAACGAAATCCGAACTCGATTATTTTTGGACGACGGCCGGCTAAACCGCAATAGAAAAGCCCAATGCGGTTGATGATTCTGCTGACGCTCTGCGCTGGGGTTTTACTTGGGTGCGCGACGACTGAGCCATTACCTACCTTTTTCATTCTGTCACGTGTGAGTCCGACTAAGAGGACGCATCTTTCAGGCCCGGTTCGGGTATTTGTACGACGGGTGGAGGTGCCGGCTTACCTATCACGGCGGAACGTGGCAAGCATGCATGGACAGGAGATCCGGTATGCGCCGGCTGCCTTATGGGCACTTCCCTTGGACCAGACGATCGCGATCGGAGTTGCGGCGAATCTGACCCAGATAGGCATTCCGGCCGTCGGCTTCCAGCCGATGGAAACTCCTCCACCGCACCAATATGAAGTAGTGATTCGGATTACTCATTTCGAAGGTCATGAGAACGGTGATGTGTTTCTGGCCGGTAACTGGCGCGTGACGAGGCCTAATGGGGACACTGTGGCAAGCAGGCCGGTATCAATTCACCGGTCGGGGTGGGAGCCGGGTCGCTACGCACAGTTGGTGACTTTGTTGAGCGATGCAGTAACCGAGCTCAGCAAGCGGATTGCAGCGGCGGTGCCTTAAAGTTTTCGGTTCAAGGTTCCAGGTTCGAAGTTCGAAGTTTGTGATTTTGGCAATCGAAAAACGGCTAATGGAATCCGACAGTGGAACGGTTTACTCTCCTCTGCCCGTTAGCGAAGTCGCGAACACCCAATCGCGCCGAATTTGACGCTAACCTTCAACTTCGAACCTCGAACTTTGAAACGGCACGAGGTTCCTTAGAGGTTGTCACTTTTCGAATATTTGCTAGCATGGCGCGCGATCGCAACGAACCGGGTGCTCGAGCGGGAGATCAAGATGAATCTGACGAGAGACATGGTGCAATCCACGCTGGCGTTCGAGGCGTGGCTCCGGGGGCATATCAGTGTTAGGGAACCTGATTTGCAATCGAAACATCAGTTCATGGCGGAAGACATTTTCAGGTTTTTCCGCGGCACGTTTTATCGTTGGTGCGAACAGTGGCCCGCGGTGTGTCCGTCCTTAGCGAATGCTGAACCCGTGCTGGCGATAGGTGATCTGCATGTCCAGAATTTCGGCAGTTGGCGAGATGGCCACGCCCGGTTGATCTGGGGGGTCAACGACTACGACGAGGTGAGCAACATGGCGTTTACGGCGGACCTAGTTCGGCTAATTGCCAGCGCCGAGTTGGCCGCGGGGCAGATCCCCGCCTGCGACCTGACGCTTCCTGAAATCTGCGAAGCGGTGCGCGATGGATACAGTGCCGGCTTGAAGGGTGATCCCCAGCCCTTTGTTCTGGAACACCGGAATGCTTGGTTGTTGCGTTTGGTGCGCACCGTGCTGAAGGAGCCAAAGATTTTTTGGCGGCGTTGGCTGCGCGAAAAAACGCAGCCGGTCCCGGAAGATCAGATCCCGGTACCTCTGGCCGCTCGGCTGCGCCAGGCGATGCCTAAGAGCGCCAAGCTTGAGTTCCGGGAGATGCAAAAAGGGGTGACAAAGGGACTTGGCAGTCTTGGACATCAGCGTTTTTTCTGTTACTCGGAGTATGAGGGAGGC
>JAFAVN010000235.1 GCA_019242435.1 Verrucomicrobiota bacterium
TGCAGGATTTGGCCTCGGACGCCGATGCCGCCCGGCGCTAGAGACCGAGACTAACCTCCGATTCTCACAGTTTAAAGAGACACCGATTTCCCAGGGTAGGGCCGTTTGCGTCACTCGCTAAGCGGCCCTCTGAAATCGGGATTCGGCGGGTCACCGAGTCAGTTAGTGAACGCGAGTGAACTGACCATCCGGGTTCCGGGAAATAAAGTTGGGCTGCTCGCATCCCAGCCGATCACCGAGGTTCGTTTGTCTCGGCAGTTTAAACATTGTGAGCACTCACTCTAATGCAATCAAGTGGTCGCGGTAAGCAGCGCGGGGAAAAGACGGCAATGGTTAATTGCTGAGATCTCTGACCTGCCTTCCGGCGTGTTCCAGAACCGTCGGCGTGAGCTGAATGTTATTCAGCAAGTAGAGCATGAAATGATCGATCGGCATCGAGCGCCGATCAGGATTATTTTTGTCCTCCTTTTCCGCACACCCCTGACAGTGGAAAATAGGTTCTAATAGTGTCCCAGGTTTGGACTTTGAGGAATCCAGCACTGCGACTCCGTGAGTGTGGTCCTTGATGACCCCGCCACAGCTGTCGCAACGGATCTCCGGACGTGGGTGACCTTCCTGGTCTACTTCGAATACGAGCGCCATAAGCCCTAATTTACGAAACCCGGGACCGCCGGCAACTTGAGAATGCACACATGGTTATCCAACTCGCTTGCCGGAGATCCGAAAAATCCCCGAGTTCCCTCAGGGGCGGGTTCAGTCAACGGTTTTCCAGGCGGCCAACCGCAGGTTCTCGCGGCGCTTACCCTATCCCATACTGTTCCTGCACGAACGGTACCAAGCCCGCTTTCTCCAACGCCGGCAACGGCGCCAGGAATGTCACCTGAACGACACCGGGATGTCTACCAATCTCAATTCCCCCGGTTATCGTGGCCCGGTTCATAACCTCAGGTACGGTCAATGAAAGCAAGTCGGCCGCCCGGCGGAGTCCTACCTGGGTAGCCTTGTTCAGATCCGGTCCCGAACCCACGACGGATATGGGCGCGGACTCTTCGAGGCCATCGACTCCCCATTTAGCAGCTAGCCGCCGCGCCCGATCGGTTTCGGCCTGGCTAAAGGGGCGCGCCAGCGGCGGCAGGTCTTCCACCAATGGAAAGAGAACCGGTCCCTCCAGGGTGCGGCCTTTCAAAATATCGACCTCAAGGGTGACGGTTCCGGAAACGTCCATGGTGTGGCCGGCAATCTCTCCGTCCCCTTGCAACGCGTGCATATCACCAAAGTAAATACCGGCCCCGGGCACTTTCACCGGCGCCAGAAGAACGGCACCCGGTCGGACAGCGTCAATGTCCATATGACCGTCGGTTCGCAGCTCCAGCTGTTCTGCTGTAATAGCGTATTCGTGGGGAGCACCCAGCAGCGCAGAACCGAAGTCCCCGGCGTTATGCGAATCAGGCATCCGAACGGCTGGTGTGGTGCCGAGTTGGCCGAGAAATGGCCGTAGTCTGGCGGCCACCCCAACCAGGTCATGGGGAGCAAACGTCAGGATCGAATGCTGAGCCGAACTCTCCGGCAAAGCGGCAAATTGATCAGCCGAACGCGCGATCCGTTCCGCGGTTTCTTGCGGGACGGTGACTCCCACCTGGCGCGTATCGTCAAAAACGACCGTATACCCATTCACGATTTGAAATGGCGTTACTGGGCTATTGCACTTAACACAATGAACTGCCTGCTGACCGATTCCCTCCACATAGGTTTCCGGGTAGAGAGTACCGCAATGAGGGCAACGCGGAGCAGCATAAGGGTCACCGAGATAATGTCCCTCTACCCACCGGTCGTGTCCGGAAGCAGTGGCCAGAGAGGTCACATTAATATCGCGAATCCGCAAAACTACTGCGTCACCGGGCATGGCGCCATCTACAAAAACCGGCCTGGTTACCTCATGGCCCCCTCGAATTCGCGGCGTTATCATCGGACCCCAGCAGCCGGGCGCCGTGTTTCCCACGATTGTGCCACCGGGTGTTAACGGCCCCAGCATTGGCTGAGCAGGATCCAAAATGCCGTTTGTTAACTCGAATACCATGACGGTACGCCTGGCTTTGCCTTTCGTTTCTGAGGGGTTCATGATTACAGCTCGCCCCAAGCTCGCCGCATGACAAATGACAAATAACAGACGCCAAATAGACGGTTAGTCAGCAGCGCCTGTTGGTTCCAAGGCCCTGGTCAGTTTGTCATTCCGGCCACCTTCAGACGAACCGGCGAGCCGGGCCGTCGTGCTTTGCCTCGGCACCAGCAGCGGTTGAATAAACCGGCTGGGCAGAGAAACCGATTTTGGTTCTACCTGAGCCATGAGGTACTGAATACTTAGCTTTCCCAGTGCGGCGAAATCCTGCTTGATTGTGGAAAGCGGGGGCCTGAAAAAGCCTGCTTCCGGGACATCGTCAAAACCGATGATTGACAAGTCTTGCGGGATGCGGATCGAGTGTTCTTCAAATGCGCGAATCGCACCTAACGCCATTTGATCGTTGGCTACCACTACGGCGCTGAACTTGCGCCAATGCCGGGCTATTAGTTTCTGAGCAGCGTCGTAACCGGACTCGGCCGTCCAATCTCCATCCACTACCGGACCCGCCGCCTGCCGGGCGGCTTTTAGTTCTTTCTGCCAACCGATGTAACGCAACTTCGCTGCCCGCCAGAGAACGGGCCCACGGAGATGGGCGATCTTTCTGTGACCTAATTGAAGAAGATGCCGTGTCGCCAGGCGCGCGCCCGCTTCCTGGCGAACAAAAACCGAGGTGCATTTAAATCCGAGATTTGAATCGACTGCTACTAAGGGCACATCCCGACAGACGACTTGCAGATCGCGTAAATCGATTTCCCACGGCAGATGGATCAAGATACCGCAAACCTGGTGCGAACAGAGTTCCTCTACCGCCCGATATATTGCCGGCGTATTCTGCTCGACAATACCACTGAACATGAGACCAAACCCGAGTTCCTTCGAGGCCTGTTCACTATTTACCAGGATCTGCGAAGGACCATAGAAACTAGTCGCAAAGGTAACCAGGCCTACGGTAGTTGAACGCTTACCGGCAAGCTGCCGTGCCGTCCTATTCGGGCGGAAACCAACCTCGGTTAGCACCGATTGGATCCGCGCTCGAGTGCTAGGCGAGACTTGTGGCATCCCATTAATCACCCGAGACACCGTTTGGTACGAGACTCCGGTCACCGCCGCGATGTCGTGGATCGTAATGTTCTTCTTCGAAAAAGGCGGCCGCATTAGCAAACGTTCAACTAGTTTCCTGTCCCATAAACAGCGTAGCTTTCGTTGCGATCAAACGGGCCGCCGGCAAGGCGCGAGGAGGGCGCATATCGTGATTGATATGTAACCGAGGAGCAACGCAGCCGCCGGCCCATTTTTCATCGCAACCCTTCGGGCCGCGGCGAAAGCCAAGTTATTATGGGACAGGACACTAGAGCTTGCGCCGGCCGAATGTAAAGCAGCTATTCAGTTCCCCATTTATAGTTTGGAAACTGTCGCCTGTCGTCCTCTAGTAGGACATCAAAACACGGTGTTGACTCTGCCAAACCATCGATGAATGGATAAACATTCTTCAGCTTTTCTAACGGCACGAGAGCCAGCAAATCCTCGACTTGCCGGCCCATTAGCTTGCGATTGAGCGCTTCCGGATCCGGTAGCTCTGCGTTTTGTTTAAGCCACTGGCTGACCTCCCCCTCGCAAGCTGCCGATCCCACCACAACTCGGAGCTGTTCTTGAGTAATCCCGAGTCCTTCGAGCAAGACCGAGCTCAAACCCGGCAAAACCTTCATCGACCCGCCGACATTGTAGGAACCTAGGTTGCCTCCTGGCAACATGGCTCGCAACTTGTCAATCGTGCGCGGGAGCATGAAAAAGCCGAGCATTTTCTCATAAGGACTGCGCGGAGGTCGGGTCGTTAGATCGAGCGGTTCCATGCCGCAAGAGATAATGGAGGAAGGGGGAGAAGTTCAAGTAATTCGAGGAGGGCAAGAGGGCGGGAGTACAGGATCTGCTCAGGGGTCCAGCTGCCATCACGCCCACTATGCCCCCGGTGTCCGCTTGGTCCATTAGTGCAGCTGGTTGGGATGAGTGCACCTTGGTGGTCCTGTACTCCTTTACTCCTGAACTCCTCGAACTCCTTGAACTCCTTGAACTCCTCTTCCACAATCAGGCACTTGTACCTCATGCTTAAACCTGTTCGCCGAATTCATTTTCTGGGCATTTGCGGCACCGCGATGGGCGCCGTGGCTGCGGCAATTCAAGAGCTTGGTTTCGTGGTAACAGGATCCGATGACAACGTTTACCCTCCGATGTCGACGTTCCTGGCTAAAAAGGGAATCCCAATTAATACGGGTTTCCGGGGCGAAAACTTGCCTGGCGAAGTCGACTTGGTGGTCGTCGGGAATGCAATCTCTCGCGGAAACCCAGAACTAGAAGCGGTGCTCGATCGCAAGTTGCTCTACCGCTCCCTTTCGGAAACACTGAAGGAGTTTTTTCTTCAAGGGAAGAATAACATCGTCGTCACCGGCACACACGGCAAAACGACCACGACCTCGCTCATCACTTGGGTGTTTCGGGTGGCTGGACTTAACCCCGGATTCCTGATCGGTGGAATTGCTAAAGACCTCGGCCAAGGTGCCGCCTTCCCTGATTCCCGGCATTTCGTTATCGAAGGGGATGAGTACGACACCGCGTTTTTCGATAAACGATCGAAGTTTCTACATTACTTGCCTGAAACGTTAGTTATTAATAACATTGAATTCGATCATGCCGACATTTTCGCGAATTTGGAGGAAATCCTGGTAAGCTTTCGTCGCCTGATAAACATCGTGCCTCGATCTGGGAAAATCTTTGTTAATGCGGATGATCCCCATTGTGCAGATGTCGCCCGGCAGGCGTTCGCTCCGGTCCTTACCGTGGGGTTCTCTGCATCGGCCACTCACCGGATCGAGCAAATGGGATCGCAAGAGCTAGGATCCACTTTTCGCATCGGCCCGGAGAGTTATTCAGTCCCTTTGCTAGGTCAGTTCAATGTGCGCAACTCCGCCATGGCGGTATGCGTTTGCCAAGCGTATGGGATCTCGCCGGAAGTGATACGGAACGCTCTGCAGAAGTTTACCGGCATCGCTCGCAGACAGGAAGTCAGGGGAGAAGTTAACGGGATCAAGGTCATTGACGACTTCGGCCATCACCCAACCGCCATCAAAGAGACCCTGCTTGCGTTGCGCTACCGGTATCCGAAAAGCCGGCTCTGGGCCATCTTCGAACCAAGGTCTAATACGACGCGCCGCGCGGTTTTTCAGGCAGAACTTCCGGCGGCTCTCAGCATCGCGGACGGCGCTGTGATTGCTCCGGTGGCGCGACTCGATCAGTTACCGGTCAATGATCGCCTGGATCCCCTAAAGCTCATTGAAACGATCAGGGAAACTGGAAAGCCCGCCTTTTACGAATCGTCCATCGACGAGATTGTAAATCGAGTGAAGCCATTAGCCCATTCCGGTGACGCGATTGTGATCTTTAGCAATGGCGGTTTTGGTGGAATCCATGACAAACTGTTGAAGGAGTTATCGGCGGGATGAGGTTCGACTTTGAGACACATCGTGCTCATGATTACCTCTATCTCGTACGGCGATGGCGGTCTTTGGCCCGCAAAGCGGGTATTCGGTTGGAACCGTTTGTCACCGCCGATGATTTCGAGCTGTTGAGTATACGTTCCCCCGCCCTTGAGGCGACAGGAGGAATCTACTTCTCCGCTGGCATCCATGGTGATGAAGCCGCTTCCACCGAGGGATTATACCTCTGGGCCGAACTCAACGCGAAATACCTGCGGAGGCTACCGCTGCTGTTATTTCCTTGTCTGAATCCCTGGGGGCTGGTCCGGAATCGCAGAGTCGACGCTGAAGGGCGCGACCTCAATCGGAGCTTTCATTTGGATGATGTCCCCAGGATTAAAGCGCATAAAGAATTGCTCCGAGGACTTAAGTTTTCATTCGCTATGTGTTTGCACGAGGACTATGACGCTCGGGGCGTATATTTGTATGAGGTCAGGCAAACTCCTTTGCGGGCTCACCGAGCAATCGGCGACGAATTACTAGCGGCAGCCGGGTATTATGTGCCGGTCGATCTCCGGCCCAAGATCGAGGGCCGGCGAGCTAATCAGGGCGCCATCAAACGTCGGATCCGCGTCAAACAATTCCCGGTGATGCCGGAGGCGGCCTATCTGGCGCTCAGCCATAGCGACCACACCATTACGCTCGAAACCCCTTCTGAATATGACCTCGGCGCCCGTGTCCAGGCTCAAGCCGCCGCCATACAGCGGGCGGTTGAGATTGTACTAGGATAATCCAGGGCGGTGCCAGCAGTGATCGGTGACAAGTGACTGGTAGATGTTATCCTGGTAAGGACGACCGGCTCGAACACCTCGCCAGCGCCCACCCAATCACTAATCACTTCTCACCCACCAGCGGTCCCCTCCCCGCCGGGCTTGGTCATCTCCACCGGATCAAGAGCGGAATTGAGTTCGACTTCGGGTAAGACTTTTTTTTCCCGGCTAAGCTGGCGAATCGTTTTGCCGGTTTTAGCGCTTTCCTTGGCGATTTCGGCCGCCCGATCGTAACCAATAATCGGCGCCAGACTCGTAACCATGGCCATGCTGTATTCAACCAGCTCTTCACAACGTTCCCGGTTAGCCGTGATCCCGGAAATACATTTGTCCTGGAAGACCCGCAACACGTTGCTTAAAAGCCGGATACTCTCCAAAACATTGTGAGCTATCATGGGCATCATTACATTCAGCTCCAATTGGCCGGTGGCACCGCCCCAACGGACGGCGGTATCATTGCCGAAGACCTGAGCACAGACCTGAACCACGGCCTCACACATGACGGGGTTTACTTTGCCGGGCATAATCGAGCTGCCGGGCTGAGTAGCCGGTAGTTGGATCTCGCCGAGGCCGCATCGCGGACCGCTGCCTAGTAATCGAATATCATTCGCTATCTTAAAGAGGCTCACTGCTATGGTTCCCAATTGACTGCTGGCTTCCACCAGTCCGTCCTTACCGCCCTGAGCTTCGAAATGGTTTCTAGCTTCCCGGAATGCCACCCCC
>JAFAVN010000599.1 GCA_019242435.1 Verrucomicrobiota bacterium
GGGCCAAAGGCGCCCGAATCCGAAAATCCAGCTTGAACTCTCGGAAAAGGTTGATTAGGCGGCACTATGAAAAGATTATCCATCGCCCTTTTCGCTGTCGCGGCGCTGGGCGGCGCGCACGCCGCCCTAGTGACGAAGACAGTTTCATATCGTCAGGGAGACACCGAACTCAAGGGTTATCTGGCCTACGATGACTCGGTAACCAATGGATCCAAAGCTCCGGGGATTTTGGTTTTTCCAGAGTGGTGGGGTTTGAACGATTTTACGAAAGGCCGCGCCGAAGCATTGGCCAAGCTCGGATACGTAGCGTTCGCTGCCGATATGTACGGTGACGGGCAGATCACCACGGATCCCGCAAAGGCAAAAGAGCTGATGACTTCAGTCGCCGGCAAGCCGATTATGGCCGAGCGGGTGCAGGCAGCGTTTGACCAATTGGTTAAAACCGGTCTGGTCGACGAATCCAAGCTAGCCTCCATTGGCTTCTGTTTTGGCGGCGCTTGCTCCCAGGTGCTGGCTTACAGCGGTGCTCCTCTGAAGGGAATTGTCAGTTTTCACGGCGCCCTCGTTCCCGCCTCCCCTGATGCAGCAAAAAAGAACAAGGCAAAATTCTTGATACTGCAGGGGGCGCTAGATCCGCTGGTTCCCGAGGAAGCGAGAGCAGCTTTTATCAAATCGTTGAACGACGGAAAATTTGATTATCAGTTCCTTAGCTACTCTGGGGCCGTACACGCATTCATGAATCCCGATGCGGACAAAGCGCGGGCTGCAGGCTTGGCAGGTGTCGGCTACAACCCGCAAGTGGCAGCTCGCGCTTGGGCCCAAATGCAGCTCTTTTTCAAAGAGATATTTGGGTAACTCTTTTAATCTATGGAGAAACATATCACTCTGCTGGCCGCCGTCGTTTGGATGATGCTATTGGGCGCCTGCTCTTCGAATTCCAATTCAACTGATGGATCAAGTGGAGGCGCCACGAAACCCGCTTTTGCTCCAGCCCAAAATGATCGGTTCGTCGTCAGTACCGCCGAACTTGGGGCGGTTGCGATGGATAACCAGAAGTATGCCCGATGGAGTTTCGGTCTCAAGCTCAGGCAACCGGCCCAGCTTCGCTCGGTCCGAGTTGAAGATGTTACCGAGGGTACCGCAGTGCTTTTGATCAACGACCAGGCCCCTCAACCACAAGGCGGTCTCTGGTCAGGCTCTAGCGGAGCCATTGAGCCTAGCGCCGCGGCAGTTCCGTGGTTATTCCAGAACACACCGTCCAGGCGGACTTTCCGCTTCACGGTAACGGATTTGAACGGTCAGGTGTCTGTGCTCGATCAGACGGTGACTTATCCGGTAAAGTCGAAGCAACACCTGATCAAGTCGTACGGATTTAACGCGTGAGGTCGGGGCGCTGGACTGCCTTCCTCCCATCTTGCCCTTCCT
Organism: Verrucomicrobiota bacterium; assembly: GCA_019242435.1. Classification (GTDB taxonomy): domain Bacteria; phylum Verrucomicrobiota; class Verrucomicrobiia; order Chthoniobacterales; family JAFAMB01; genus JAFAVN01. Next base: position 1,426 of record JAFAVN010000599.1, read on the forward strand.
ACCCAGGGCAGAAAGGGAAATAGAAAGAGAAGCCCTTAGAATGCCACTCGCCCCGAGCGCAGTTCTACCTTGGTCGGTGTAACTCCGATCCCGCTGAAATGCCGCCGCAGAGCCTCGCTGAATTGTTCTACCGTCGCGCCGGCCCCGACCTCGTTAAATGCGTCAATGATCGTTTTGCGGACGCTGCGATCGTACTCTTCAACCTGAAGTGCTTTTGAGGTATCCGTAACTTTCCACAACACGTCGGCGGTCATCGATTTTGACCCATCAAAAGGGTGTTGGACGGTCGCTTTATAGGATTGCAACGAGATTTTCCGGCGCGTGACGAATGGGCTTGTCCAGATTAGACCGCCGCCGCGGATCGTTCCTAGATATCGGTTCCCGGCCGAAAGAACCAATGCTTGATCCGAGCGCACAAAGCGGAACCCTCGAACGATCACCAACACGATGAGCACGAGGACGAAAGCGGGCAGTAAACCTGCAGTCGCAGACGCTCCGGAGGGTGAGCCGGTACTAAACCGGACCAACACTGACAACACCAAGCCGATAGCCAGGAAAACTAGGGCGATTTCAGCTACGGCTACGATGGGACCATTAATAAAAAAACCCTTCTTTTCAGTTGGGCCTTCCAGGGGGACGTGTACAGGCATCTGCATAAGCTTGAGAGACTGCTTGAGTATCAAAATAAGAATGCGTAATCGGACAGTGGTTGACAAATCAATTCGCGGTGTCCCGGTTCCGGAGGTCCGCAACCGCGAGATAGTCAACCTGGAGAGATCGCGTCCCTGCGGTTCAAGGGAAATTCGGGTCGCGGCAAATTGATTGGAAGGACTTTCCAAAATGGATCACGAGCACACAATCTCTCCAATCGCAATTAAGCCATGCCGTTATCTACTTGGCGGTTCAGGGCTTTTTGGGGTTGGCGGAGCAGTGGCGGGTGCTTCACCGGCCGGTGCGATGTTGATTTTCTTGTACAGATCTTCGATTTGTTTGCCGGTACTCGTTATTTCGCCGCACAGTTTCTGGTAGTTCGACTCGGCTTTTGCCTCGGAGAAATATGGCTTCTCCGTCTTCCACGTCGCCCAGTTCTGATCGAAGAAATCAAGGAGTTGCCGGTGATCGATTATGTACGTATTGAATAGCTCGTTTTTTTTCGCGATCTCGTCCCACGGGAAACTGCTGATGATTTCCCGGCGCACGCCGTCCGCAATTGGTGGTGCTATGCGTTGAGCGATCAGTTCGCGTTCCAGGTCTTCGCTGGCATTTCCATAGAGCTTAGCTGATAAATCGCGACTCTGTTGTAGCTCGTCGGTGAGCTTGATCCATGGTTGGATTTCTTCCTTGCTGCCGAAGCTGTTCGGGTTCAGTCGCTCCGGTTTTTGAAAATAACTGAATCGAATCCGCAAATCCTTTTCCTGGTTAATGATTCGGCTCATGATCTTATCGGTGGCCGTTGCTATCCGCTCCTTCAGGTCGGCGACGGCTTCCGCAACCCGGGCTTTCTGCTCCTCGGGCGACAGCTTGCTTGCCGACCCATTTGGCGTTGGAGCGTTGCGTCCCGGCAATCGGCCCCGGTTGGTTGCAGACGGGCTGCCGTTGGGCGACGCTATCTGGGCGATCACCCGGGAATGGAAAAGGAGAGAGCAAACCAGAACGAGAGAGAAGAGGCGCATTCTAAGAAAAGAGTGGGGGAGATTATTGAGGAACAGTGGAGGGAAGGTTATCAGGGTGGGAACTAAAGGCGTTGCGATGAGAATGGGCCGGCGGCCGCGTTGCTCGTCGGTTACCTATCAATCGAGATAGGCGCCCTCCTTACTACCAGTCCGGCTCGACCGCCTTGCCGGTGGCCCATTTTGATCGCAACGAAAGCCAAGCTATTTATGGGGCACTAGTTGGTCATCGCAGTGTATTGGTCGTTGAGTTGCTGTCCAGTAGACATGATTTCTTCACGAAGACGATTGTAAGTGCTATTGAGTGCCGTAGCCTTGAAAACCGGCTTACCCTCTTTCCCTGCCGGCTGCCACGCACCCCAATTCTGTTGGTAAAAATCCAGCAGTTTGCGGTGAGCCTCTACGTATTGGTCGAATAAGCTGCTTTTCTTATTGATTGTCTCCCAGGGAAAAGCCCCGAGCAGGATGCTCTTGAATTGAGAAGCGATCCTCGGGTCCACCGGCACTTTGGAATTCTTCAGTTCGAAATCGAAATCCTTGCCTAGATCATGATAAAGCCCCGCCACCCGATCGCCTCTATCCTTGAGTTCTGTAAGCAATGAGCGCCATTGGTTGAGTTCCTCGACCGACGCATAGCTATTCGGATCCAATCGGGTAGGTTTTTGGAAGAAGCTCAGGCGATGGTAAACGTCGCTCTCTTCCACCTGAATCTGTTCGCAGAGCTTGTTAGCGGCCGTCTGCAGTGCCGTCTTCTGGGCGTCAATCAGACGTTTCTCCGATTCGGTTGGGCTCTGGTCTGCGGAGGGACTGGGGATCGGGCTACCCATGGCAGAGACGCCGGGCGCCTTCAGTTTTGACTTCGCGTCCTGGGCGGCAGCCTCGGAGCAGGCAAAGCTTAACGCCAGCAGTCCCGAAAAAAAACCAATTTGGATCGACAACAACTTCATGCCCGGAAGATTTCGCTAGTAGAAAAGGGGTTTAACAGAAAAACGCAAGGTCGAAAAATGGCGGAGTTTGCTCATCGCTCTCTCTGTCGTTAGGTTGCTGTCCGTTTTTTTTGCGAGTATGAAGAGTGACTACATCGCTACAATCGGTCTGGAGGTGCACGTGCAGCTGAAGACCAAGAGCAAAATGTTTTGCACTTGTCCAGTAGAGTATGGAGCCGAGCCGAATACCCACCTTTGCCCGGTCTGCATTGGCCTGCCTGGCGCTTTGCCGGTTATGAACCTGGAAGCCCTCAGGATGACGGCACTGACCGGACTGATTTTCGAGTGCGAGATCGCTCAGATCTGTAAGTTCGACCGCAAGAATTACTACTATCCCGACATGCCTAAGAATTATCAGATCTCGCAGTACGATTTACCGATCTGCCAAAACGGACGGGTCCCCCTTTACGATCTTGCTTACCCGAAGGACGCACAAAAATCGATTAAGAACCCGGACAAAAAAGTTCGGTTGACGCGGATTCACCTGGAAGAAGACGTAGCCAAGAGTTTCCATTTCGAATCGGCCACCGGCATTGATTTCAACCGGGCGGGCACACCTTTGATGGAAATCGTCTCTCAGCCGGACATCGAATCTCCGGAAGAAGCTTTTGCCTACCTGACATCCCTGAAGCAAGCGCTCATTTATGGCGGGGTCAGCGATGCCGATATGGAGAAGGGACAATTGCGGTGCGACTGTAACGTCTCGGTACGGCCGAAAAATCAGACTCAGTTTGGCGCTAAGATCGAACTCAAGAACCTCAATTCCATCAGCGGAGTTCGCCGTGCTCTGGCATTTGAGATCGACCGACAGATTGCTGCCCTGGAGCGTGGGGAGAAATTGGCGCAGGAAACTCGCCGCTGGGATGATGATCAGGGCGAAACCTTTTTAATGCGGACTAAAGAATCTGCACACGATTATCGCTATTTCCCCGATCCGGATCTGCTCCCGGTCAAAACCGACGTCTTCATGGGCGAAGTGCGGCAACGGTTACCCGAATTGCCTTGGGAAAAGCGCGAGCGTTTCGAACGACAATACCAGATCAGCAGTTACGATGCGGGTGTGCTGGCGAATGATCTTGAGCTCTCGCGCTATTTCGAGGCCGCGGCAAAAGGCGCTCGAAGGCCAAAAGCGGTGGCCAACTACGTTTTGAACGATCTGCTCAGCGCTTTATCTGGCGCCGGCAAGAGCTTGGCGGATTGCGCGATAGCGCCGGAGCAACTGACAGAATTGGCCGCGTTAGTTGAAGACGGCAAGATTAACAGCAAACAAGGAAAAGAAGTTTTCGCGGAGATGTTCGCTTCTGGTAAGGCGCCGGCCCAGATCGTTCAGGCGAAAGGACTGGCCCAGGAAAGCAATGTCGAAGCCATCGAAGGATTGTGCCGGGATGTGATCACGGCTAATCCGAAATCCGTTGAGGATTACCGGGCCGGAAAAGCTGCAGCCATCAACTTCTTAAAAGGCCAGGTCATGAAAGCCTCGAAGGGGAAGGCGAATCCGAATTTGGTAAGCGAGACGCTGGAACGTTTGCTAAGGCCCTCGCCTGAGGCTCGGGCGTGACAGATAACAAATGACAGAGTAAGAGGACAAGCTGGCGAACGCAATGCCCTGCAGCAGAGCAGCTCTGTGCGCCGCTCCGGGCCTGGAGGGGAGCCGCTTTGTAGGCAGCAAACTCTGTGAGCGAATAACAGGCGGCTCCCGTGAACTGCCCCTGGGTCTAAGGAAACCGGTGGGTACTTCTCGGCAGCTGCCTGCTGTTAACTCACAGAGTTTGCTGCAAACAAAGCGGCTCCTCCCCTCCAGGCTCGCAACTTCAGGAGCGCGCCCAGGCGCGGGGCTACGCGCAGAATCCTTTGGCAGAGTCCGGGACGCGCGCTCCGCGCCTCCATCATCTCCTCACACTCTCCAGCCAATCACGGTACACTATCGGCGAAATCTCGGACGGTTTAATCTCGGAGCGGCCGCCCCAGAACACATTAGTGTAAGTGGTTGGTATCCCACACTCCCGCAGATGATCATCGATTGCCTGTTTGTTTTGCAGCAGCCAGTTTCTGTCCGTTCCGTGCGCAACGGCCATGATATTTACGTTCCCAAAATCCGGGCCGGCCTCACGCCAATAACAATGAGTAAGGATTTCATGCCGGCCAACTTCGGAGCCGGCCTTCATCTCCCAGCCGGGGTGAACCGCCCAGTGAAACAGACCGTTAAATCTAGTTACTCGAATTCCAGAGGTGGACGGCTTGACGTGCTCCAGGAAAGTGGAGAACCGGCCAATTACCCGCTTCTGATCAAGGGCTTCGGCAACTTCACAAAAAACCTCCAGCGGAAGATCGGATTCACGCGCCCTTTGCACCCACGGGTTTGGGCGGATCTCTTCCGGATCGAATTCTCTTTTCAATGCCAGCAAGACTCGCCACTCGAGCTGATTGAGTTCCACTAGCTCGGTCTTTAACATTTGGGCCGGCTCGCTGGCCCGATCGCCGCAACCTAACGTTTTCCGGCGTACGTGACCAACTCCCAGCGCAAAGATGCCCTTGGCTGGCATCAATACCACTTTTTCGGCGCCGACTATTTGCCGCAGCAAATCCGTATGTTGTTCCAGGAAAAATCCTTGGGGAACTTTGATCGTTGTCCAGAGCCGGTATTCGCTTCCCGCGGTTTGGGCGTCGGTCGATCGGATCACGACATGGCCGGAAAACGGGTCGTGGCGGAACATGAAATCGAAAGCTTCGTCCAAACGGCTGGCAGGAACTTTCCACGCAACCAGAGCACCCTGAGCGAGGCTGGTTGCCAACAAAGTCTGGCGAACCCTTCGAATCGTGCCAGCCTCAAGCATCCCACGAATTCGGTTCAACACCACCGCCTCAGGAACGCCGGAGACCTCCGCAATGCGCGCGAACGGTTCTCTAACAAATCCTTGGATCTTATCTTCTGAAACAGCCAGAATCCGGGCGTTTACTTCATCGGTGTGCTCTACCGTCCTGCTCATCGAGAGCGCATCATAGCACAGAGAACCGGGATTCAAAAGGCGCCTAGCCGGGATCAAATGGACACGGGTGACATATCTGACGAAGTAAACGTTACTGGCAGCGTCATCCTCTGTCCACCGCGTCCACTCCGTGCATAACATCCATTGTGGCCACAGGAGCGCGCCCTAGCGCCGGGGCATACCTGCGAACCATCGCAGCTGCGAACTCCGCAAAGCCGGCCAAGTCCCTGGGTGCGCTGGTGTGATTGGGCACAATACCTAAATGCTCGGGGGTGAAACAGAACGTTACCGTCAAGTCGAAATCGGCCAATGCTTGCATCTGTTGATCAAACCAATCGAGCGCTCCAGGTCTGAAGCTATCGGCCCAACTCAGGCCGGTCCTGAGATATCTGACACCGAGGTCCTTAAGGCGGCGGACCGCTTCGTCCAATCGATGATCACGGAAGTGGAACCATTGGCAGATGCCGAAATCGGGGGTGAATTCCGAAAAAATTCGGTAGGCAGGTTTTTCGGTGCCGTCTTCGCGCACTAGCCCCATGTAGAAATGGCGATAGTAGGCGGACCCCTCTGCTTCCCGGTGCCGAGTAGTAGCGGGCCAAGCCTTCGGCAGATCAAACAAACTATACCAGTAAATACGAGGTGATAGACCGCGCAGGAGTTCTGCGGAGCGGCGCAAGCCGAATACTTGGACCTCGTCCGCTCCAAACGTGGAAGTACCGATCTCAGTGATCCAGATTGGTAGATCGGTCACTTCCTTAATCGAATGCAGGCGATCTGGCCACTCGCTTATCTGCCAATGATTCCAATCCAATGGAAATCCATGCACTCCAAAAGCGTCGAGCATCTCCAACACCCCACGCGACTTTAACCTTTGAACAAAAAGCGGATCGATAGGGGAGATACCTCCCAGCGCCTGCCAGATAAAAGGGTTTTCCGCTCGTACCGCTCCCGACGCCAGTTTCACCATCTCGCAGAAGAGATCCCACTCCGGGTCAACCTCAAAATCCCAATGCGATTGGTTGTTCGGTTCGTTCCAGAACGTAATGGCCTCGATCATATCAATGAAAAGTGACGCGTTGCGGCGAGGTCTGGCTCGATCGGTGTCGGTTCTTCTTTGCCCTTGGCCCTTGTACGCACTGAGCGGCTCTTTCCGGATTCATTTTGCACTCACTCGAACCGCGTTCCCTGATCGTCTGTTTCCCGATATGACCGGGATTTCTAATGGCGTTGTTTCCTTTCGAGTGATGTACTCCTCGGTCCGGCGCCGGGCTTCTTCGTCAGGAAATTGCACCGGCGGACTTTTCATGAAATAACTACAGGGACCAATCAGTGGACCAGCGTCCCCTCGGTTCAAGCCTAACTTGGCGCAGCGAATGGCGTCGATTACTACGCCGGCCGAGTTAGGTGAGTCCCAAACCTCCAGTTTCACCTCGCACATTATCGGGTTGTCTCCAAAAGCTTTTCCTTCCACTCGGATTTGGCAAAACTTTCGATCCTCCAGCCATGGCACAAAATCGCTTGGTCCAACGTGAATGGAGTCTGCTGGCAATTTGTAATCCATAATGCTGGTGACTGCCTGCGTCTTCGAAATCTTCTTTGAGGTCAGACGTTCTCTCTCCAGCATGTTCAAAAAGTCCGTGTTGCCGCCAAAGTTAAGCTGATATGTTCTCTCGACGCGAACCCCCCTCGTTCGAAAGAGTTCTACCAGTGCGCGGTGAAGGATAGTGGCTCCTAACTGTGATTTGATATCATCCCCAACCATGGGCAGCCCTGCCGCTATAAAACGCTCTTGCCATCCGGCATTCGAAGTAATGAAAACCGGCATGCAATTTACCAGCGCACAACCAGCAGCGATGCACTGTTCTGCATACCATCCGGCTGCCTGCTCTGAGCCAACCGGAAGGTACGAAACCATTACATCGGTCCGTGTCTGCCGCAATACGTCGGCGACATCTGCCGGTTTACCATCATAGATTGGTATTACATCCCGGCAGTATTTTCCGATTCCATCTAGAACTTGGCCAGGCTGAACCTCAACCCCTAGCGGCTCTACTTCGGCAAACCGCCTG
>JAFAVN010000265.1 GCA_019242435.1 Verrucomicrobiota bacterium
AAGGGCATTCGGAACGTTCTGGTTCGACACTCCATCCCTGGCGATTCGAGGCGCCTGCCTGGAGCTGGCCGAAGGGCTGATACGGCAAATTGAGAACCACCGAAACGGATTTACTGATTACTAATCCGTTCATCGGGGCAGGCGTCAGGTGACTCCGGCAGCCGGAGGCGTTCGTTGGTGCTGAGGATCTCGGCTAAATGCTTCCAGCCGCGCTCATCCATCAGGCGAAACATCTGCAGATAAACTGCGACTGTTTCCGGGGGGTAATGCTCGAGAATTTGGTCGACAGCTGCCCGGACTTTTTCTGCATCCGGTTCAGGAGGCAGTTCGTCCACCACCCCTTTGCCGTCGTGTTTGATCTCGAGCGCATCCAGGAATTCACAGATCAGGGATGGTTGCGACCCGAGCAGCCAGATCTGGAGAACTTGGGTTGCGATCTCGCCGGCGGGTCTGCGGGCTAATTCCTGGTGAAGCCACGCGTGTCGTTCCACCTTGGGTTTCCGCTCGACAAACACCGGTCGCAGCTTTCGTTGGACCGCCAGATTTTGAATGACCGCTCGATAGACCGGTTTCTCTTTTTCCTGCAGGTAAGCAAGGATTTCATTGGCGAGTTGGGAAGAACAGTAGCTGAAAATCTCGTAGCTCGTCATAACTGAAAGCGCGCAACGATTGATGGCAAAAAAATGAGAAATGACAAATCACAAATGAGAATTTGAGGAGTGCAGGAGTCATAGGGACACGCGCTAGAGAAAAATCGGGCCGAGCTCTTGGTCTTTTGTATTGACTTTCCCCGGTGCGCCCACTCCTGCACTCCTGAATTCTCATTTGTCATTCCTTCAGCATCTGGGAATCTAGTGGCGTGGAGGGAAGACCGGCCATTTTCGATTTATCTTTGGATGAGCTTGCGTCCTGGCTGAAGGAGCGGAAACAGCCAGCATACCGGGCCGGCCAAATTTTTCAGTGGGTGTACGGTAAGCGAATGGCCGATTTCGGCCGTATGTCTAACATCCCAGAGAGCTTACGGAATGAATTACAGGAGCATTTCCGCAGTGCTGGATTGACCAAAGTACGCCAGACGGGCTCCGCGGATTCTACGCTGAAATTTCTTTTTTCTCTGGTGGACGGGAATCTGGTGGAGACAGTTCTCATTCCAGCAAGTCCGGACCTGTACGGACTACCGGCGGATCGCAGAACGCTATGTGTCTCGACACAAGTCGGTTGTGCTTACGGCTGTAAATTTTGCGCGAGTGGTCTTGCCGGCTGGAGTCGTAACCTTCGGGCCGGGGAAATCGTCGAGCAGATTATGCAGGTTGAGTCCGACACCGGCGAAAAGGTCAATAATATCGTTTTCATGGGGATGGGTGAGCCGTTGGCCAATTATAACCATCTGCTTAAGGCCATCACTGCCATTAATGCCCCGTGGGGGGCTGGAATCGGCGCTCGCCATATGACCGTTTCCACCAGCGGGTTGGCGCCGCGGATTCGAGAACTGGCAGAACAACCGCTACAGGTGCGGCTTGCGATTTCATTGCACGGAGCTACCGACGAGGTCAGAGAAAAAATCATGCCGGTGAATCGTAAGTATCCTTTGAGCGAATTGATGGATGCCTGTGCATATTACTCGGGGCGCAAAAAGCAACGGATTACTTTCGAGTTCATTCTTATTGAGGGCGTAAACGATCACGCGGAACAGGCGGAGAAGCTATCCGGCCTGGCCCGGCGAATTGGAGCGAAAGTCAACCTGATCCCGTACAATAAGGTTCATGGACTAAACTGGATCCGACCGTCGGAGCAGCAGCAATCCGCCTTTCTGCAGATTTTGCGCCGGCGAGGGGTCGATGCGACGATTCGACGGGAGAAGGGGCACGATATTGATGCGGCGTGTGGCCAGCTACGCCTACAAACCCTGCGTTATAAAAGCTTTGCAGGTATTTCCGAGGTGAGATAATGATCGCCTATGGCTGATTTCTTCGATGAGCCAGAACCTGCCTGGGATGAGTACGACTGGGAGCGGTTTTTGCAGCAGCAGGATAGCAAGACTGAGCGATACATGGAGTTGTTCGAAAAATACATCGATGATCCGAATCGCGACCAGATCATTGCCCGGGAAATGGGTTGGCCCCATTTACTGGAGCCAGCCATCGAAGACCTCGAGGAACTGGAGATTGGTGAAGAGGACAGTTCAGACGAGGAGGATAGCCTGAGAGAATCGTTCGAGTCACATCCGTTGTATCAAAGCGCGTTTTCTCTGACGATTTGGATAGATCAGCTCTTTGATGAGGTTCATGGAATTGCGTCCAATCCGATTGGGGTGAAGCTGGCTTCTCACGTTGCGGTCGCGAGTGCCAAACTGGCGGCGGCCCTAAGCGACCAGGAAAGCGAGGAGATCGGGATGACGATTGCCTACCTGAAACGAGCGTTGCGCGCGATTTCCACCGCTATCGAGGCCGCAGCTCAACTTGACCGCGACGGTATGGTTAAGCCCCCTCAATTTGAAGATCTGCTACAACGGCTTTTTCACGTCCGAGACAGCATCATCGTGATGATGGGGGACCTTAGAGCGGAGTGGCGCCGGCGCTATGGTTCGTAAGCAGTATCAGAATATCAAGGCTTTGGAGAAACTCGGAAAAAGCCAACGGATTGAATGAAAGCCGACGCGCAATCGTCAATATTGTCGATAGGTGGTGACGGGTTCCGCGAGTCTGTGGAGCAGGATGACATCGGTCTGGTTCGGCGATGTCAAAAAGGAGATGCCAGGGCGTTCGAGCAGCTTGTCATTAAATACCGATCCAAGGCTTTTTCGATGATCTACGGCATAGTACAGAACGAGCAGGACGCCTGGGACTTGGCCCAGGAAGGTTTTATTAAGGCTTGGCGTTCAGTCCACAGGTTTAAGGGTGAATCTTCATTTTATACTTGGTTATACCGGATTATGACCAATGTGACCCTCGATGCCCTGCGGCGGAAGGGCCACAAGAACAGCGCAGAGTTCGACGATCAAATCGCGACCACCCAGATCGAGCCGAGCTCCAGAACGACGCCGGCCGCCGATCCGCTGCCGCATCGGGGGATAGAACGGGAAGAAATTCGTCAAAGAATCGAGCACGCGATCAGCAAACTTTCCCCAGAACATCGGGCAGTAATTTTGATGAAAGAAATTGAGGACCTTCAATATAACGAGATTGCCGAGGCAATGGATTGTTCCATCGGCACCGTCATGTCGAGGCTCTTTTATGCCCGGAAAAAGCTCCAAGCGATGCTGAAGGATGTCTATGAAAACCTTTGACCAACTCTATACCGCCTGGCTGGATGGCGTGTTAAGCAGAGAAGAGTCGGCTGAATTTGAAAAGCAGCATCCGGAGTTGTTGGCTGAACGGGATGAAATGCAGAAGCTGAGAGAGTTGCTGCAGGCGTACGTCCCCCCTGAAGAGATGGATTATGGCGACTTTTTCACAAGCAAAGTAATGGAACACGTCATTCCTAGGGAACCTCGTCTGCTTTCCTGGTTTGGCATTCCCCGGCTGGCGTGGGCCGGGGCGGCATCGCTAGCGACCGCTCTCTCGCTCTTCGTCATTTTGATCCCCCGAGAGCACATTGTGACCACACGCTCCGGATACATGGCCCAGGTGCTCAAGACGACTACTCCCGATCCGAAAATCAGCGCTACCGTCGATGCTGGTCCTGGAATCACGGTCATTAATCTGAACGGTATGGAGAGGATACCAGACGACGATGATCTTAGTAAGTAAGCCGAGCGGTAACCATCACGTTCGGTAGAGGAAACTCCATTTTCCCAGTAGTACGCATCGCTCAGGGATGGTAGCTCATTCTTGAGCGATGCAGACTAGTGCTTCTGGTTGACAATTCTCTTACTACGGAGACACAGAGGGTCATTGTGCGCAAGAAAGTCTGCCTCGAATCGCTATCTCGAATAACCTTTCCGGGGCTCATTTTGGCCTTCTGCTTTGCAGGTCTTAGCCAGGCGAAAGCGACAGACGAAATCTGGGGCTGCCTTCTCTATGCCTCACACGAGAGGACCAGCCCGGATGTGCCAGCATGGTTGAAAAACTATAATGAACGCCTAGTCAGGCTGGCCGGGTATCGAGGCGTCCGCTCACTTGGTCAGAGCGAAGTGCCCGTGCTCCCGGACAGACCCGCTGTTATCTATCTGCGTGGCAATATGCGCGTCCAATTGAACAGTTGTGTCCGGGAAGGAAGTGGACATTACCTAATCAGTCTGAAACTCTACCACGGCGAACACGCCATCGTGGAAACTCAGGCTCGAATTGCCGGAGGCAGTCCCCTATTTTTTCGCGGCCCAGCGTGGCGGGACGGCAGGTTGATCGTAGCGGTGGTGATAGGGGAGTGGCGATGGTGGGGATGGTGGTGATTCGGGTAAGAGGTAATTAGTAATTAGTAATTGGTGGCTAGCAGGAATTTTGAATCTCGAATTTAGAATTTAGAATGCTCCCACTGCCAAGGAAGTTAGTCAAAATGGTCCCCAACCGCCCCTTCGGCGCTCCAAATTCGAAATTCGAAATTACACAACCCCAGCCGTTCGTTCCCCAACGCCACCAATCACCAATCACTACTTACCAAGATTTAAGCCGGTGGGGCCACTGCCGTCGCCCCCCGGTAAGCTTCCGGCTTGGAACAGCGCTTTGACTGATGGCCGGTTCAGCACAATCAGCGAAAAGATGCCAAGGATCGTGCCGATGGGAAAATTCAGGAGGGTAATAATCGCCAGGACAAAGCAGAACCGGTAGCCTCTCTGATGTTTCCGGTACTTTCCACCGGCCATGATAGCGGCTATGCCACGGATTTCGCAAATCAGGAAAATGACGATGCCTAACCCGATGAGAACAGCGCCTCCTGCGACCGAGGAAGAACTATCGTCTGATGAATTCGGAGGCGACATCATTAAGGCGACACCGATAATCAGGTAAACCACACCGATGAGGCCGGCTAAGCATGCCAAGGCGCCCCAGATGTAATGGAAAATACCGAGCAGCTTCAGGTGTTCGAGGTCTTTATCCATCGTCTGGTTGTCTCAAATTTAGGATTTTTGGTCGATGCCAGGAACGAGAATTTCGCAGTCGGTTATTTGGTGCTAATACCTAGCGCAGCAAGCTGGAATATTCGTTGCAAATAGATTGCATCAAGCTTCCTCGTCTCCTATGATCCGACCCAGTGGCTAAAGGTTCCACCAGAGTTCTGCTATCGAGTCAGCCGATCCCAAGCGGCCATCGCTGGGTCGGCCTTTTGCTCGTTCTAGGAATCTTTTGGGTCTTGACCTTATCGGTCTCGCCGGAACTCCACGAGTTGGTCCATCCTGACGCTGGTCATGAAAATCATGATTGCGCCGTTACTTTATTTCTCGGCGGCGGCCTGATCCACACAGCGGTTATGCCGAAGTTGATCCCGGGATCGCTGTTTACTTTCCTCTTCCAAACACCAAGCGAGCCGGTGGAAGTTTCCGCGCCGCTATTCACTGGTCAAAGAGTTTCTGAACGCGGGCCGCCGGCTGACAACGGTTAGCTAAACATTACCTAGTTAGCGCCGGTTCATCCTGGTCTGGTGACTAGCCTGGCGGCGGTTGCGGGTTCTTCCCGGTAAGAAATTAGACGATCGCAGTCGGATTGCTTAATAACTGTCGTTGGTGCCACAACTGCCGAAAGGTGAGCTCTGCGAAACGCTTCGGATAGCAAATCGAGTCCTGGTTTCGGCTGTCGTAAATGGGAAGCCTCCTGTTCGGGCCGGGATAGGACTATCGGATTCATCTGAACGGCCAGCATTTAAACGTCTGCGCTAACTGCAAACCAACAACGGCTAAGCGCCAGATATGTGCTCGCGAACAGTCAAATGAATACTTTTTCTGCATTCCATCCGTTCAATTTTCGAATTTCATCTTTTGTTAGTGTATGGTTTCTTTTCCTCGGGCTGAATCTGTTTTCTTCGGCTCAGCAAATCGCTTCACCAACCCCCAGCCCCAGCCCAACGGCGGAGCAACCCAGCCAATCCGCTGAGCAATTGAATCCAGTCACCGTGATTGGTGAGCTCAACGAGGCGCGATACCAAATCGTCCCCGACCTCGGTGCCACAAAATATTCGATTGGGCAAACCCAGATCCAGAGTATGTCACAAGGCGATAATGCCCCGTTCAACCAAGTAATCCTCCGAGCGCCGGGCGTCGCTCAAGATTCCTTTGGACAACTTCATGTCCGCGATGAGCATGCAAACCTCCAATATCGGATCAATGATGTCTTGATTCCGGAGGGGATTGCCGGTTTCGGCCAAGAGATTGATACCCGCCTGGTTCAGAACGTCGCTTTGATCACAGGTTCGTTACCGGCACAGTTCGGTTTTTTCACCACTGGGATCATCGATATCCAGACCAAGGAGGGGCCAGACCTTAACGGTAGCGAGGTATCCATCTATGGTGGTTCCCATAATACGATCAACCCAAGTTTCGAATCGGGTGGGTCGTATGGAAAATTTAATTATTTCGTTCTGGGAAGCTACGATTCCAACGACCTCGGGATTGAAAATACGACCGGTTCCCCCTACGCGATTCATGATCGGACCGACCAATATAAACTTTTTGCGTATCTCGATTATATCATCGACGACTCAAGCCGGATTTCATTGCTGCTCAGCGGAACCTACTCGGACTTCCAAATCCCGAATAACCCTAACCAACCGCCGGTATTCACGCTGGCGAACGCGGCGCCCGACAAGAACTTCTCGGTTAACCTCAATGAGAATCAGCACGAGCAGAACCATTATGCTGTGCTTGCCTACCAAAAGACGATCGGTGACCTGACCTTTCAACTGGCTGCATTTAGCCGGTTCAGCCAGACATTATTCACTCCAGACGATCAGGGGGATCTTATCTTCAACGGAATAGCTAGCCGGGTGAATGACAATATTTTTTCTAACGGGGTTCAGTTTGATGCGGCTTGGCAGCTGAATGACTACCATACTCTCCGGGGAGGATTTCTGGTGAGTGTGGAGAAGGCAATCGGAGATAGCAACAATCTGGTTTTCCCCGGTGGCCCCGGATTTCAGACTTCTACTGTCCCTGTCGATATCACCGATGACACCAGTAAGACCGGGCTCTATTACGGGTTCTATTTACAAGACGAATGGCAGGTATTTGCGCCTCTGACCATTAACTTTGGCGGCCGATTCGACGTGGTGGATGAATACGCGCATGCAAATCAGGTTAGTCCGCGCGTTAACACGGTTCTAAAAGCCACCAGGAGCCTGACGTTGCATGCTGGATACGCCAAATACTTCACCCCGCCCCCGCTGGAGCTGGTGAATAATCGAGATCTGGCGAAGTTCATCGGTACAACTAATCAAGCTGCAGTTAATCTAAGTTCGCCCGTCCAACCAGAGCGAGCCGATTACTTTGACGCAGGTCTGATCGAACAATTCACCAGCGCTTTTTCCATGGGGGTGGATACTTACTATAAAGAAGCGCACGACCTTTTGGATTTAGGCCAGTTCGGCGCCGCCCTGATTTTTGCCCCGTTCAACTATGTCCAGGGTAACCAATATGGTACGGAGGTAATAGCCAACTATTCGGAGAAGGGATTTAATGCCTATCTGAATTTCGGGTTTGAGCGAGGCACCGGCAAAACCATTGGTTCCGGGCAATTTCAATTCACACCGGAAGAGATCGCCTTTATTCAGAATCACTGGGTGTTTCTCGACCACGATCAACGGTACACAGCTTCAGCCGGTGTCTCGTACACGTTTATGAACACAACGGTGTACGGCGACATGCTGTATGGCGATGGCCTCCGAAGCGGGTTTGCCAATACGGAGCAAGTTCCCGCGTATTGGGTGTTCAACCTAGGCATAAGCCATACCTTTAAATTGCCGGAATATGGCAGGATCCAGGTCCGATTTGATATCACCAATATCTTTAATAATGCCTACGAGCTTCGGACCGGCTCCGGGATCGGTGTATTCGCTCCTCAATTCGGTCCCCGGCGCGGTTTCTTTGGGGGCGTCTCGTGGCTATTCTGAGGTAAGAAGTCAGAGGTAAGGGGTGAGGCTGTGATTGGGACCGCGGGCGTTCCTCCCCGTGCTCGAACCAAGGTTGTTGGATCACCGGGTGATCATCCATGCCCCTGATGCATCCAGTGCAAAAGCGAATTTGTCTTCGAGCTGCTTGAGGCCAATAGCCAATTTCAGGAATGCGCTGAAGACCTGTTTGCCATTCAGCCAAGCGACGGCATAGTATCCGCCCAACTGAAAGATATTCGTGAGGTAGGCAATCCATAAAGTTTGGCAAGATGCCGGAATGCTGGCTTTGCGTAATTCTTTCAACGCCAAGCACTAGGGCCTATAGCTCAGCGGTTAGAGCAGGGGACTCATAATCCCTTGGTCGCAGGTTCGAATCCTGCTGGGCCCAGGGCCATCGCCGGCGCGCAGGCCCGGACCCCAACGCGTTCACCCGGGCCGGTAGGTGCCCTT
>JAFAVN010000614.1 GCA_019242435.1 Verrucomicrobiota bacterium
GGAACGGCTCGGCGACTTTGTGTTCAGTTCATCGGAGATCGGGCCAGCATCCAGCCTGGCATACGCTTTATGGAAGGTCGGAAGCGTCCGCCTACCAACGCCGAATGCCATGCTCAAGGCGCGGAACGCCGAACGCCGACACGCGAAAGGCCAAACGCCACCACGCCAATACGCCCGCGGGACGACACGCAGCCGAACTGGTAGTGATGTCGACAACCGAAGATTATCCGGGGCCGACCCATCGGCATCCCGAGAAAGAGGATAGAGAAGCTGACGAACGGCCGGGCAACCTGGAGCCGACCAAGCCGCCCCTACCGCCCGACCACGTCCCTCCTTCAGAGGAGGAAGAGCAGAAAGTACGCAAAAAACAGAAGCGCTGAATTCGCGGTTAACTTCTAATCCGTGCGTCCAGCGATTCTTATCGGTCACTGGTAATGCCCTTAGCTTCGAGGCGATTGAAATTGGAGCCCGGCGGGCAATCTGAGATTATCGAGACCGATATTCCTTCCAGGCTGGACCGGTTGACCTGGTCGAAGTGGCATTGGTTTGTGGTTATTGCGCTGGGCGTTACCTGGATCCTGGACGGGCTCGAGGTCACCTTGGCGGGCTCGATCAGCGGGGTACTGCAAAAGCCGGAGGCGCTGCAGCTTAACGATTCCGAGGTTGGCCTCAGCGCTACCTTCTACCTCGCAGGCAATGTCTTGGGAGCACTGTTGTTCGGCTACCTGACGGACCGGCTAGGCCGAAAGAAGTTATTTTTCCTGACTTTGTTCGTCTACCTGCTGGGTACGGCGCTTTCCGCATTTTCCTGGAATTTTCTGAGTTACGCGGTTTTCCGGCTGGTTACCGGATCTGGAATAGGCGGTGAGTACGCAGCCATTAATTCTGCCATCGATGAGCTAATTCCAGCAAGAATCCGTGGCCGGGTCGATCTGATGATCAATTGCTCTTACTGGATTGGCGCGGTTGCCGGCGCCGCCGGAACTTATATCCTGCTAAATCCTCGAGTAATGCCTGCCGCTATCGGCTGGCGCCTGGTATTCGTTATGGGCGCACTTCTCGGCCTGGTCATCTTGTTTTTCCGTCACTGGGTTCCTGAGAGCCCGCGTTGGCTGATTATTCATGGGCACAAGGAAGCGGCGGATAAGATTGTTAAAGAAATCGAGCAGAAAGTCGGATCAAAACAGGAAGGAGCGCCGTCGAAGAGCATCAGGCTGAGAACGCGGAGCCATACTCCGATTGGCGAAATCTGGAATACAATGGCCAAGCAGCACCGAGGCCGTTCGATCCTTGGTTTTGTCTTAATGGTAGCGCAGGCCTTCTTCTTTAACGCGATCTTTTTCACGTACGCGCTCGTACTCATTAGATTCTATCAGGTACGGCCGGAATTGACCGCGCTTTATTTGATTCCATTTGCCTTGGGAAATGTTTTCGGGCCAATGCTGCTTGGCCCGCTTTTTGACCGAGTCGGCCGTAAGCCGATGATCATTTTGACTTACGGCGTGGCGGGAGGGCTCCTGGCGATAACTGGCTGGTTGTTTCAACTGGAATGGCTGAACGCAGCCACTCAGACGGTAGCCTGGATCGCGATTTTTTTCGTAGCTTCCTGTGCTGCCAGTTCTGCTTATCTGACCGTCAGTGAAATTTTTCCGCTCGAAATTCGAGCGCTGGCTATCGCCTTGTTTTATGCAGCCGGGACTCTTTGCGGCGGCTTATTGGCTCCAACAATCTTCGGGTTCCTGATCCAGACGGGCTCACGAACCGCATTATTCGTCGGGTATGTTGTAGCCGCATTTCTCATGATTGGAGCCGCTGTTTGTGAGTTAGTGCTTGGTATCAAAGCGGAACGAAAATCGCTCGAGGACATTGCCACGCCATTGTCTGCGGACTCGCCCGAAGCTCATTCGAATAGCAGCTAGTAGATGAAAGCGTCGGATGCTCACTGCCGGTAGGGCGGGGCTCCGGATGATCGAACGTGGTTCGAAGGGGGCATATCGGTTGGCTGAAACAGAACTTCTGCACCGATTCGCTCCTCAAGCGAGTCCGGAAGGCTAAGTCCATGCTCCCAGCGGGAAGCGATCTTAAGACGATCAGAATGCCTACTACTTTAGGTTGGAAAGAAGTGGCCATTCGCCTCGGGTTTAGCCTCTTGGCGGGTGTATTAATCGGGTTAGACCGGGGAGAACACGGTCGGCCAGCCGGTCTGCGAACTACCTTATTGGTGTGTCTGGCCGGGTGCGTGGCGATGATCCAGACTAACCTGCTGCTCATTACGATAGGCAAGACACCCGGTTCATTTGTGGTAGCGGATGTTATGCGTCTTCCACTGGGGATTCTTTCCGGCATGGGCTTCATCGGCGCCGGGGCTATCGTCCGCCGGGATAATATCGTGTTCGGAATCACGACCGCTGCCACCCTTTGGTTTGTAACGGTAATCGGCCTCTGTTTTGGAGGGGGGCAAATCGGCTTGGGCTTGGCGGCACTCATCCTCGGTTTGATCGTGCTTTGGGGCCTCAAAAGAGTGGAAGACGCAACCCGGCACGATAAAAAAGCCACTCTGGTTCTATTCGCTGAAGCCAGCGAAGTGACCGAGAGCGAGATCATGGCCACGATCGTATCGGCAGGTTACAAAGCTACTACTCTCGCCGCAGCGCATGATGGTGAGTCCAGAAAGCTCAGATACGAAATCAAATGGCGCGCCCGCAGCGCTGACAATCAGCCGCCATCGTTTATCAACCAAC
The DNA here is from genome assembly GCA_019242435.1 of Verrucomicrobiota bacterium. Lineage (GTDB taxonomy): Bacteria > Verrucomicrobiota > Verrucomicrobiia > Chthoniobacterales > JAFAMB01 > JAFAVN01. The sequence continues at coordinate 2,742 of JAFAVN010000614.1, forward strand.
TGTCCCGCCGGCCGGGCGTAATGAAGTTGGAATGGGAGATGATGCCCTAGCGGCTATCGGAAACCGGTGACGCTCCTGCGTGAACCCAGCCGCGAAGCTGCGACTCAACATAAGCCTAGGCTCTCATGAATTGCAGCTTCGCTGCTGGGTCGGCCTAGAGCGCCAACCGCTTTTCAACAGTCTGCTAGACCATCACACCAGAATGGTAATCTTTCGTCAGCGGCCAGAGGTAGGAACTTGTCCGCTTGTGGGTGAGCTTTGCTCCTCCACCAGATCCGTTAGCTTTTTGGAGCCCCGGCGGATTGCTGCACTTGTTCGGCGTGACTAAGATGCTGTTCTACGATCGGCAGTGTCTGGTTTACGTAAGACTTCAGTTGGCTGTCCTTTGCTTTGCCGGCCTCAGTCTTGTATTCCTGGGCATCTTTCTTGTGGTCCGTCACCATCGCTTGAATGTAAGCCTTATCGAAAGACGGGCCGGAGAGTTTAGAAAGCCGATCGTACAAGGTTTTTGGTTCGCCGGTTAAGGCGGTTGGCCATTGTACCCCGTTGGAGTCAGCGATCGGCTTAAGGTTATCGTTGGCCTTCGAATGGTCGGTGACCATCTGCTCGCCAAAAGCCTTAACCCCCGCGTTATCCGACTTCTGGGAAGCCAGCTTGCCGAGTTCGACTTCCGCCAGATTACCTTTTGCGGCTTTTTCAACAAAGGTTTTCTCACTGGTTGATAAGCCCTGAGCATAAAGGCCGGCGCCGACTGTGACTAACGTCGAGAATGCAATTAATGCAGGAATTTTCATAGTATCGTTTCTTGATGATCGTTGCCGTGAAAAGGGCCGGCCGTATCGGCGCGGCTCGCTGGAAGCTCGCCGCGCTAAGCCAATGTCCCCCGAACTGCTTGCAACAGTTCATCCGGTCCAAACGGTTTATCCAAATGTTTCTGGAACCCGGCGGCCGCCGTCTGGTCCTCATCCGAGAAGGCTCCGAAAGCCGTCATAGCGATTACGGGGACCGTGCCGCCGTTTTCCGGACCGAGCGCTCGAATGTCCCGCAGTAGCTGAAACCCGTCCCGGTCAGGGAGACAGATGTCCGATAGGACCACATCAGGGTGTTGCCTCTGCACCGCTTCCAGGGCTGAAGTAGCATCGGAGCTGGCAAATACGTGCGCCCCGTGGTTAGCCAGGAACCGGGAAAGAAAAGAGCGGGTATCATCGTGGTCCTCCACAATGACAATAGTGCGATTGCTCAACGACGGACAAACCATAGTAACTGAACTAATAACCCTCCCTTTTTGTTCGATTGTGTTGAACCCGGCGGCTCTCACTTTCAGATCCCAAATTTTGAAATTCGTAAAAGAAGCCGCTGACTAATATCTGCGCGATCTAAAGGTATGTGCGCGCAGGTCGATGAGGATAAACAGCTTAAGGCTATTGAAACCCGGGTTAGGGCGCTGGGCGAGTGGTTTCAGAACTTCGACTTGCAGGGGGTAAAAACGGCGCCGGGTCATCCGCTTGGTGATTACCCTAAGGTGAAATGGCAACGGTTCAGCCAGGCGTTACCGGAAGATCTCGTCGGGAAATCGGTGCTCGATATCGGGTGCAATGCCGGTTTCTACTCGTTTGAGCTGAAAAAGCGAGGCGCCGCCCGCGTGCTCGCCATAGATGCTGACGAGAAGTACCTCCGGCAAGCAGAATTGATTAGGGAGATCCTGAATCTGGACGTCGAAATTCGCCAGATGTCTGTTTACGACGTGGCAGAGCTCAAAGAAAAGTTCGATATCGTTCTTTTCCTGGGAGTGCTTTATCATCTGCGCCATCCGCTTTTGGCGCTCGACCTGATTCGGGAACACGTCTGTCGTGACTGGCTGGTCATTCAGTCCATGTTGCGCGGCAGCCCTGAAGTTATGGCAACAGAGCCGGATTACTCTTTTTGGGAAAAAGCCATCTTCCGAGACGAGGGCTACCCGAAGTTGTTCTTTGTAGAAAGGGAATATGCCGGAGATTGGACAAATTGGTGGATTCCGAATCGAGCCTGTTTAGAGGCAATGTTGCGGAGCGCGGGATTTACGGTGCTGAACCATCCTGAGGACGAAGTGTATGTTTGCGGCCTGCGGTAAGGAGATTTCTAACGGCTCCGAAGGAGCCGGATCTTTACAGATCCCGGCGCAAAAAAAGAAGACCAGCTCCGTAGGAGCCGTATCTGTTTGGGAGATTGGTAAGCTTTGGGGTGCATGGGCTTGGATGCCGCTCCTAGTGGAGCTGCGGTTTCCTTTGCGTCGGAATCTATCAAGATCTGGCTCCTCCGGAGCCGTTTTCAATCCGGCAAACGGTTCCACGGCCCGATCTGGATCCGCCATTGGCGGATTAGGCTATCATGCGTCGCGGCGCTCGCCGCTGGCATCTGGAGCTGGAAAAGCGCAATCGGTTTTTAATGGCGTGCGCTTTTCAACGGCCTACTGTGCTTCTGTGAGAAATGCAGGCTCGCGCTCCGTGAATTTCTTGCCTGCCGGTGTTCATTTAGGCATTATGCTAGTTTGGTCCATGAGAAATTGACGGAGGTAAAATGCTTCTGAATTTTTCCCGCTTGCTGACTAGGTTAGGAACCTCCAGAAAATGAGTAATAGTCCAGGTTCCAAAAAGAATCGGCTTAAAGCTACGGCGACGGACGCTCACGTGCCAGCGAGGATTGTGGGGATCGGTGGATCTGCTGGAGGCCTGGAAGCCTTTTCCGAGCTCCTCCGGCATTTGCCGAAGAACACAGGAATGGCCTTTGTTTTTATCCAGCATCTCGAACCGAACCAGACGACGCGCTTGCCGGAGATTCTTTCACGCATCACCGACATGCCGGTTGAAGTGTCGGCCGACGGGACGGCGATGAAGCAAAACTCTATTTATGTTATGCCGGCTGGAATGGATTTGGCGCTTCGAGACGGCCAGCTTCGGTTGCAACCACGAACTGACACCGCCGGCCGCCACTTGCCAATCGATCATTTCTTCCGTTCGCTGGCCGAAGAACAAGGAGCCAAGGCGGTGGTCGTCATCCTTTCCGGGATGGGTAACGATGGCGCCGTTGGCATAAAAGCGGTGAAGGAAAACGGCGGAATCACCCTTGCTCAAGACGAAAATTCTGCTCAGCACGGTTCCATGCCCGCCGCCGCTATCAGGTCCGGGCTTGTGGATATCGTTGGCAACCCGCGCCGGCTGGCGGCGGAACTGGTCCGCTTGGCACGTAACCGGCCGGTGAAACCCAGCAGGAAACCGACGCTTCATGAAAACAGCTTAAAAGCCATCTTCACTCTTCTTCGATCCAGGACGGAAGTAGACTTCAGCCAGTATAGAAAGACGACAGTACGCCGGCGGTTACAGCGGCGGATGGCGGTGCACCGAATCGAAAGCCTGGAGGAATACCTGAAGCTTCTCAAACGGAATCCGGACGAAGCGGATGCCTTGTACAATGAAATGCTGATTCATGTGACCGAATTTTTCCGCGAACCGGAGACATTCGGAGTGTTTCAAAGTCTGGTACTGCCACGGCTCTTGGAAAAGCGGGCGACGAACGACCCGATCCGGATCTGGCTTCCCGGCTGCTCAACCGGTGAAGAAGCTTACTCTCTGGCAATCATCGTAACCGAATTTTTTGATACGAGAAGCGAGTCATTAGGCATTCAGATTTTCGCGACCGACGTCAGTGATCGCGTTCTAGAGATTGCCCGCAAAGGCATATTCGACCAAAGTATCGAAGCCCATATCTCGAAAGAACGATTGCGGCGGTTCTTTACCAAGGTGGATCGCGGCTATCAAATCAACAAGCAGATCCGCGACCTCTGCGTATTTGCCCGGCAGAATGTACTGAGAGATCCGCCGTTTTCGCGCCTGGATGTCATCAGCTGCCGCAATGTGTTGATCTACTTTGAGCCGGTTGCTCAAAAGAAACTCATCCCATTTTTCCATTATGCATTGAAACCGGGAGGATTTCTCCTGCTGGGCGGAGCGGAAAGTGTTGGCAGTTTTTCCGATTTGTTTGAGCCCGTCGACCAGAAGACCAAGCTGTTTGCTAAGCGCTCGGTACAAAGCCCGCCTTTATCAAACCTCGAGGTGGCGTTAGGAGCGAAAGAACCGGCTCTCCGGGATCTGGCCGTGCAAGCGGTGATGATGCAGCCGGACGTCCGGCGGGAGACGGACCGCGTTCTGATGGCAAAGTATTGTCCCCCGGCCATTGTGGTGGACAGTAGTATGCGGATCATTCAGTTCCGGGGGAACGTCGCCCCTTTTCTCGACCCTGAGCCGGGAGAAGCCAGCCTGGATCTTTTCCGGATGATCCGATCCAACCTGGAGTCGCCTATACGTTCCGCCATCACGGAGGCAAAGGCGCAGGCTGCGTCGGTTCGAAAAGAAGGCGTCCTGTTCCAAGGCGCTGGGAATGCTAGTTTCCTGAACTTAGAAGTAATTCCATTGAGCAGCCCGGCATTTCGAGAACGCTGTTTCATGTTGTTGTTGGAAGCGAGCACGGTGGCAGTTCAGGAAACCCGTTCAACGAAATCAAAAAATAGCCGAAGCAAAATCGAGGCCGCCAGGGTGGTCCAGCTCGAGCAGGAACTGGCCACAATCAGGGAGCATCTCCAATCCCTCATCGAGGAACAGGAGTCCACTAACGAAGAACTGCGATCCGCGAACGAGGAAATCCAATCCAGTAACGAGGAACTGCAAAGCACCAATGAAGAGTTGGAAACCGCTAAGGAAGAGCTCCAATCCACCAACGAAGAATTGATCACGCTCAATGAAGAGCTCAAGAGCGGTAATTTGGAGCTCAGCGAGGTCAATAATGACCTCACCAACCTGCTCCGGAGCGTCAACATCCCAATCGTAATGGTGGACCGGAATCTGCATATTCGCCGATTTACTCCGGTAGCGCAAAGGACACTGAAGTTGATTAATGCCGATGTCGGCCGGTCGATCACCGATCTGCGTGCTGACGTGGAAGTGCCGCAACTGGAAGAATTGATCTCTGAGGTGATGGACACGCTCAGCACGAAAGACGTTGAGGTGAGGGACCGCCAGGGCCGCTGGTATAATCTGCAGGTCCGGCCGTATGAAACCTCCGATAACAAAATAACGGGGGCAGTCATGATTCTCTTTGATATCAACTCCACCAAACTGGCGGCCGAACGCAGCCAGCGGATGATGAGTTACGCCGAGGCTTTCGTGGAAACGGTACGCAATTGCGTTCTAGTGCTCGACAGCAGCTTGCGAGTGGAAAAGGCGACGCCTTTTTTTTATCGCCGGTTTCAACTGCAGCCCAAAGAGTCAGAAGGAACTCTTATCTTTCAATTGGACAACGGCGCATGGGATATCCCGGCGTTGCGTAAGATGTTGGAGAAGACTTTGCCTCAGAATCCGAAAGTCACAGATTATGAGATCGAGCATGAATTTCCAAGAATCGGTCGAAAGAGACTTTCGGTCAACGCCCGCAGAATCGATGGTGTAGAACCATCAGATGGGTTAATCATAATTTCATTTGGCGATAACTAGTACCTTCTGGTATTAGTTTTGCAGTCGCTTCTTTTTCGAGGCCCTGGATTATGCTGGAACCAGGCTCATCCTTACCGGCGTCTCACTGGCCGGTACGACCGGCGTCTCACTGGCCGGTACGACGCCGGGCGCAGTCTATTGGTGCATCTCTTGTCGGAGAGGTATCGGAGTCACCTGCCCGCTCTCCCGAGTGGGAGTGTTCTCCGATCGCCCAGCTGGTCCTTGACCGGAGCGGGCTGATCCATCGATTGAATTATTCGGCAGCGCGCATCTTGAAGGCGGACAAATCCCAGCTCATGTACGTGCCGTTTCTGGCATTCGTAAAGCAAGCCGACACCCGGACCTTTCTGGACCAGCTTTCTCTGTCGACAAATCTCCACAAAAGTCTCAGGTCCAAGATAGAGCTAGCCAGGTTTACTCGGGCTGCTTTTCCAGTGCAGCTCCACACGTCTGGCGGTATCGATCCCGGCTCGGGGCTGTCGATGTGTTGGGCGGCGATTATAGAAACTTTGCCTGACGAAGAAGCCGGGCGAACAGTGATCGAAAGTGAGCACGCCTTCGAGCGTCTCAGCGAGTTGTCGCCGGATGCGGTGATCCTCGAAATCGACGGAAGGGTTGTAAGCGCCAACCGCAGTGCGAGGACTCTGCTTGGCGCAAAATCTAAAACCCAACTTTTGGGAAAGCCGTTTCTTGATTTTATTCATCCGGACTATCGTGCGCTGGTACAAGAGCGGCGCTATCGGCTGGCCGCAGGCGAACGCGAGCTTCCGTTGGTGATTGAGAGCTTCCTTCGCATCGACGGCCGCGTTGTGCCGGTTTGGGTCAGATCTAGTTTCGTGGTATTCAGCGGCGAACCAGCGGTTCTCGTCCTCGCGCGTGATCTTTCCAAGGAACGCAAATTGGAAGAGGGATTGCACGAAGCAGAGGAATTTTTTGAAAAGTTGCTGGCCAACAATTCAGTCGCGGCGTCCATCGTTTCTTCCGTTACCGGACGGTTTCTGAAAGTAAATCCGGTATTTTGTTCGCTGGTCGGGTTGGACGAAGAGAAAATCCGTGGCCACTCGATGGAAGAGATCGGTGTACATCTGACGGACACCGGGCAACAAGGTCTGTTTTTGGGCAAGAACGGATTCGGGGCGATGCAAAATGTAGAAGCCCGACTGATGCGGCCTGATCGGAAGCTCTTTGATGTGCTCGTTTCGGCCAAACCGATGCATTTCAAAAAGGAATTTTGCGTATTGCTGACGTTACAGGACTTAACCGAACTACGCCGGCTGAAGCAGGAAGTGATTGATATTGCGGAGGAAGAACAGCGGCGGTTCAGTCGGGATCTGCACGACAGCCACTGTCAGGATCTTACCGCGATGGTCTTTT
>JAFAVN010000244.1 GCA_019242435.1 Verrucomicrobiota bacterium
CACCACGACCTTTTGATAATCTTTGCTGGTAATTAGTTGATCGTTCGCATCTATTTGAAAATTCTGGCGTGGCCCGTCGAAATTACCTTTGGCCGCATTCTGACTGGTCTGAGTCAAAGCCGTGCGGACGTCTTCCAGGTTGATGCCGTAAGAAGCCAAGGCGGCCGGATTAACCTGAATACGAACTGCCGGCTTTTGGCCGCCGCCGATACTGACCAAGCCAACGCCGTTGAGCTGTGCAATTTTTGGCACTAGACGGGTATCGACCAGATCTTCTACCTGAGGAAGCGGCATGGCGTTCGAGGTAATCGCCAAGGTCATTACCGGCGCGTCGGCCGGGTTAACCTTGCTGTACACCGGCGGGGCAGGAAGGTTGGAAGGGAGCAGACTCTGCGAAGCATTGATGGCGGCCTGTACTTCCTGCTCGGCGACATCCAGTCTCAGACTGAGGCTGAACTGCAGTACGACGACAGAACTGCCAGCAGAGCTGCTGGAAGTCATCTGATTCAAGCCGGGCATCTGCCCAAATTGCCGCTCCAGGGGCGCCGTTACGGTAGTGGAAATGACATCGGGACTCGCCCCCGGATAGAATGTAAATACCTGAATCGTTGGATAATCAACCTGGGGGAGGGCGGAGACCGGTAGTTGCAGGAAGGCGACCACACCCACCAGGAAGATAGCGACCATTAGCAAGGAAGTCGCTACCGGCCGCAGGATGAATGGGCTGGACGGACTCATGAACCCTTACTGCTGCTTCGCTTAGCCTGGCCACCGGGTTTCGGAGATGGCGAAGGCTTACCGGCTGCAACGGTAATCTTCGCGTTGTCTTGGAGCTTATCGAAGCTGCTGTCTGCTATCACGTCCCCCGGGTTGATTCCGTCGACCTGGGTGAGCCCGTTGTTAGTTACTCCAGGCTTGATGTTCTTCAGATGAGCAACGTTGTCCTGAATGACGTATACGAACGATGTCTGGCCATTCTGTTGTATAGCCGCGGAAGGAACTAACGTTACACCTTCCAATGTCTGCACCAACAATCGCGTATTTACGAATTGGTTCGGGAATAAGGCGTGGTCATCGTTCGGGAAGACAGCGCGGAGTTTCACAGTACCGGTGGTAGTATCAATCTGGTTATCCACGGCGAGTAACTCACCGCTGCCGAGCTTAGTCTGGATTGTTCGGTCGAAAACATCGACGGTTAGCTTAGCCCCCTTGCGAAGCTGGGCCAATACCTGGCCGAGACTATCTTGTGCGATGGTAAAGACTACCGTGATCGGTTGCAGCTCGGTGATGACCACTAGCGGGGTGGCAGACCCGCTCAAGCTCTGGCCGGCTGTCACCAGGTTTCCTGGATCGATCAGGCGCAAGCCTACCCGGCCCGGAATAGGAGCCTTGATATGGCAGTACTCGATCTGCAATTGGTCAAACTGTACCTGGCCTTCGTCATTTTTTACGGTGCCCTGGTTCTGAAGTACGAGCTTCCGCTGGTCGTCCAATACTTGCTTGGCGATTCCATTGCGTGCCCAAGCGGCCTCGTAACGCTCGAGGTCCATCTGTGATTGGGCCAGTTGGGCTTGGGCGGTTTGAAGTGCGCCTTGCGCCTGTACCAGGTTTGCCTGGTATTGGCGGTCATCGATGTCTACCAGGGGGTCCCCTTTTTTTACAATCTGCCCTTCCTGATAATTCACTGACATTACCACCCCGGTCACTTGGCTGAAAATAGACGCTGTGTAGATCGGCGTGACCGTTCCGATCGCGTCTATATACACTCCGATGTTGCCCTTTTCCGCGGTGGCAGTCGCGATGGTGATTGGCGGTGTGGGCCGGCTTTTGGTTTGTTCTTTGCGAGTCGATATCAGGTAAAAGACGCCTGCAAAGATCAGGAGCACTACGGCCCAAACCAGAACTCGCAGCAAACGGCTGCGTCTGGGCGTCTTACCGGGCGCGGATTTAGTCTTGAGGGTTGGAGTCTGAACGCTCATTTCGACGACGCGAGTTTATTCATCCGGTGTGGATCGTATCAAGGGCCAGACGCAAGCGGAATTTAGGCCCCGCCTCTGATCAGGTCCATTCGAATCTGTTACGTCCGGAGCTTCCAAAGCGGCGCTACCTTAAGCGAAATTCATGCCCCAGGGCTGATTCGAGCGGTTCCCGAGGGAGAAAGCTTAGCCCGAGAGCATGCTTACCAGCAGACGACAGTGCAAATTGCAAGCCGTTAGACGATCTCTGCATTAACCGGGTCACGTTAAGCGTTGCCGACCGTTGGTCGGGAAACGCCACCGTGATTGATGCTCACCTGGTTAACCGGTAAGGCAAACCCGTCTGGTACAGTTCGATCTCCGACCGCAGCGAGTCGGCGAGTACCGAATTGTCTCTGGCCATGGCCAGCTGCAAAGCTCGCCCAGCTGTTTCAGCCGCATCCGAGAATTGCCCATTCTGGGCGTAAGCGGCAGCCAAAACGCGGAGGACACCTGGGTTCGCACCGCCGCTAAGCTGGTTCGCTTGTTCGGCTAATTTCACGGCAATCGCTTTACGGACCGGGGGCTGGGGAGATGTGGCGAACGCCCATGCGATATTCCCTCGGGCGCGGACGTCCTGGGGGTTGATTTCGAGTGCCTTTTGGTAATGAGCAATGGCCTCATCGAATTGCCCCTTTTGGAATAAAACCGCGCCTAGATTGTTGTGTGCATCGGCGTTGTTCGGATTGATTCTCAGGGCTTCCTGGTATTGGGCGATGGCATCGTCGATCTGACCTAGGCCTAACAGCGCATTGGCCAGGTTATAGTGAGCGCCCGATACCTCCGGCTTAAGTTCAAGGGCCTTCTGATATTCTTCGATTGCTTCATTCCACTCTCTTTTTAGAAGCAGCGCGTCGCCAAGGTTCATATAAGCGCTCGCCTCATCGGGTTTGATATCGATCGCGCTGCGAAAATGATTGATAGCCTGATCAAGTTGGCCTTGCTGCAGTAGCAATGCGCCTAGATTGTTATGCGCCATCCAGGCGGTTGGATTTCTGCTAATAGTCGTGTTCCAAACCATTTCGGCGTCTGTGTACATCCTGCTTTGAGCAGCGCTCAGCACGGAGAACGAAAAGACCAGTACCGCGCAAAACGCGTAGCCAAACAGGCGATGCCGGCGATGAAGATTTTGGACTATTTGAGCTATCCCTGCCGATGCCGGCACAATGATCCCGAGGCAAGCCAAGTACTGGAAATGATCCGCCACGAGCGAATATCGAAAGGGATAAACATTTAAAAATCCGAGGACTGGAAACAGCGTTCCGACAAAGAATAGGAATCCTGCTAGAGGCGCCCGCCACCGACGGCTCAGCCAGCAGAGAACTCCCAAGAACAAGAGCAGGCTCACGGGGAAAAGATATTGCCACCAGATGCTCTGACTGATCTGCCAACGAGGGTAGATGAAGAGCAGGTCCAGCGGCCAGATCAACTTGCCGAGATAGAACCAGATTACTCTTCCGGCGATAAGCAGCCGTTCGATGAAAGAAAAGCTGTAATCAGCACCGTTGGCACCGACCAGATTGCGCTCAATCCAGGCGGTAAAAAGAGAAGCAGCGGCTCCGATGATAAAGAACGGCACGACTGGCAAAATATCTGGTTTCAGTAAAAGCCGGCCTCGCTTCCACCACAGGACGACCAGCAATGCCCCGGGGAGTGTGGCAATGACCGTTTTAGACAATAGGCCGCAGACAAAAAGCAGCAGGGCAGCAATATACAGTTGCGGTTTGCGCTCCCGATCGAACCGGAGATAGACGAAAACAGAACCAAAATAAAATACACCGGAAAGCGTGTTTTTGAGTTCTGAGATCCAGGCTACTGACTCGACTTGCATCGGATGCAGTGCGAAGATAGCAGCGGCCAGCCACGCCCCTGGAATCTGCAATCGTCTTAAGATTTGGAGCAACAGCAGCGTAGAGATCCAAAGCAGCAGGAGGTTGATCAAGTGATAGCCCAAAGGCGAATCCCCCCAAAGCCGGTGCTCGATCCAAAAGATAGTGTGCGCTAATGGGTAGTACTGTTGAGTGGCGCCTGGGTGGGCCCAGATCCTGGACAAACCTTCCAGACTCCGCAGTTCCGGGCTGGTGATATGCGCATTGTCATCCCAGATCGGTGCTCCATTCCAAGCGGGCAGATACGTGATCAGGATGACGATGGCCAACAGGAGACCAAAGACCCAATCGTATTGTGAGGCCGTTGATTTGTCGGTATCAGATCGGGTCTGCTCTGTTACATCATTCGCTTGAGAAGCAGTGGATCGATCCATATCGAGTTTGTTGCGGGTCAGCGAACTACCGGTTTAGCCGAAATCCCGGGTTGAGGCAAGTTGGACCGGTGTACGGCAGTAGTCGCGACCATCCCATCGAAGTCGATGACAAGTCGGAAGGGCGGTTCGAAGGTTGCCGATGGGCTTTGATCAAGTCAGGGATTTCTCACCCTTTCTCCCCCTAATGGAATTGGCGGTGGCCGGGCGACAGCGAAGATCATCCGCCGGTCGAGACGCGCCGCTTCACTTTCTTATTCTGAACTTTGATTTGAGGGAATTCCCGTTTATCTTTGTGGAAATAACAGATCTCTACAAGCGTCGGCCAGATTTCCAGAGATGCATGTATCTGGCTAACCACATCATCGACGATTCGCGAAACATTCTGTTGAAAGAAATCAGGCTCAAAGCCGTAGAACGAACGGGACAAAGTTTCGGCAAATAATAACAGAGCTTCTTTGCGTTCCGGAATTTTCGTATGGGCCGCCGCTTTCAGAACGCGGGTATGAACGGCGTTAACGCTCTCCAAAATATCCTCGCTGTCTTTCAAGGAAACTTCGCCTTCGTAGTCGAAGCGGATTGAGAGATCGTCGACGCCATCCAGAGAAGCCCGGATCTTCTTCTTCAACAAAGTGCAGATCTCCTCGTTGAAGACGTCCATCGCCAGAGGGTTCCTCATGTAATTGTTCTTTACGTGGGTTTGCACGGCGTCGGTGTGAGCGGTGACAATCCCGTCCTGCTGGATCCACAATCGATAGATGTAGTCTTCGAACCGGAGCCGGGTTGGGAAGAAGGGCGGCAAACCTAGCCGGTTATCGTAGCCGGCTACACCGCAATCGATTCGCCAGTTTTTGTTGGTGACAACCGGGCGAAAGTTTTCCAGGACGTAGACCGCATTGAGTACATGCAGATCACGATGCTGTTGTTGCTCATCGTGTAAATACATCTCCAGGTAATCCAACGCATCAATATCGTTTGTTCCCGTACGAAAGCTCTGCGCAATCTTGACGATGGCATTCCGGGACACGGATCCTCGTTCGAGCAACAAGGAATTTTCTGCCGTAAACTCTTTGGTAACGTTCGTTTCCAAATCCATCGAAGTATCGATTAGCAGGTTACCGGACTCGAAATTGTCGGGTACGTCGCTTACCTTTTTTCCCAGAACATCTTTGAACGAAGTCAAGAGGTCGAAGGACTTAGCGATATACCCGTTTTCGCCATTTTTCTTCAAATGACCACGGCTTACCTCATCGGGGCGGAGTGATTCGGGGCTGTTCTCAACCAGGCCATAGGGACGCATATCGTCGTCAGCGCTCACCAGCAACGATCCTAACGTGTAGATTAAAGAGAAATTCCGGTTGCCCCCATAGCTTGGGCGAAAGAGCGTTCTGACGAGCGACTCGAGTTTCTGGTCGCGCAGCTTCTTATTAAGAAACTTAAGAAATTGTTCTTTTTCTCTGGGACCTACGTAGTAGAGATCATTGACCGTCCTGGTTTTTTCGAGCTGGGGAAAATATTTTTCGTGATTGGCCAGACTCGAGTCATCGAAAACGATCATCTTAACCGAGTGACCGTTAGTCCAAAAGTGTTCGTCGTAGGCTTCGATGGTTTCGGGAACATCCCGTAAGCGATAGGTCGGAATAGCAAAAACAGTGTCTGGCAATTTCATCTAGAGTTTAACAACAAGAGGCGAATCGGTAATTAAAGCGGCTCCCATGCCAGGTGATAGCTTTCTGGGTATAACCTCCTAGTTAACAGGTCATTACAACGAGGCAAAGTTGTTGGGGGCGAAGGCGTGTATTCCGCACTCTGCGAGTCTGACCCAGGCACAGGCTCGCAAAGCACAAGAGCAAGGGATGAGTTTGGATTCATAAGGTTGACATTTGTATATTAATGATGTACAAACTATTATACTCTCCGGGCTCTTACCACCATGTTGCGCATCGACTTAGGATCACGTGTTTCGGTCTATGAGCAGATCGCAAATGGTCTCCGGGCCGAGCTGGTTTCCGGAAAATTCAGTCCTGGCGAAAAGTTTCCTACCGTTCGAGCGCTGGCCATTAATCTGGGCGTTCACCACAACACGGTGGCGGAAGCTTATCGCCAGCTGGCCAACGAAGGGTGGTTGGAACTAAGACGACACCACGGAGCAATCGTCCGTGAAAGAGATAAGCCCGCAGCTGGACCGGATACGATGGAACGGTTCAAGCGCCCGCTAGAAGAACTGATCGCCAAGGGATTAGCAGATGGGCTGACTCCGCAATTGTTAGCCGGTGAAATGATCGAGGCCGCTCGGAGACTCGGCGGAAAGATATTCCCATGATCCATCCACCTATCTACATCCAGGTCACTATCGCCGGCGCGATTGGCGGCGTTGCGATGCTAAATGCCGCGCTTCTGTGGTTCATGCCGCGCCTGACCCGACCCGACCTTTATTTTGCGGTGACAGTTTCTCCTGGGTTTCGGGACGAAGCTGAAGGCAAGTCGATCCTCCGGGGCTATCGGATCGAGCTGATGATCGCTTCTGGGCTGGCGCTCGCCGCTTTTGTGGCCGGTGTCGCCTTGTTGGGCATCGGCTTTGTCCCTGTTGGTTTTTGGGTGCAGGTGCTGGCTGGATTCGTCGTGTTTTATCGGGCAAGGGGACGGACCTTGCCGTACGCAATGCCGCCCACCATGATTCGCGAGGCGGAAGTCCAGGAAAAACATAATCGGGTGATTCCTGGCGGCCGGATAGCGGCCGCTGGACCGTTCGTTTTGCTGGCTATATGCGCTACCTATCTCGGGATTCACGGAATAGAAACACCTGCGCGTTTGTCCAACCACTGGATTATCAACGGCCAGCCTGCCGACTTCCAAAGTCATACTTTATTGATCTATCTGCTCACAACTTCTGGGACTCTGATTTCGCTGACTCTGGTGCTGTACGGGTTAGCCCGTTGGGTACGGCCGGTTTATGCGAGCGGCCCTGAGCGTGCGCGCGAATTAAAATTTCGCAGGACGACCGCAGCGATTGTCCTGGTCGCAGAATATTATGTCGTCTTGCAAGCTTCGTGGGTCTTGTTTGTTAGATCTAATGATGGACTGCTCCGGGTGATCACATTTCCGTTGGCCTTTGTTTTCGTTCTCGTGGTGTTGGTAGTGCTTGCGCGTTTGGGCCAAGGCGGCAGCCGACTACAGGGGTTAAAGCAAAAGTCATCCGCGGTATCTGCTACACCGGTTGGAGATCGCACCCCTGATCGTTATTGGAAACTGGGCGTTTTCTATTTCAACCCGGATGATTCTGCTATCTTCGTTGAGAAACGATTCGGCCTCGGATATAGCCTGAACTTTGGGCGTCCCATAACCTGGTTTATCTTGGCCCTGACACTAATGACGCCGCTGATTCCGGTTGTCGCTCATCTCTCGCGGTTTTTAGCGAGGTTTGGGGCGTAGCGGTTGACTGGAAGACGAAGTTTTTGCCGATTCTACCGATACAGTTGTTTAGCAATTCGTGATTGCCGACTCGGAACGAACTGAGCCGGCCGTCATCAGCCGGATCGAAGGTCGCGGCGCCGCCTTGGGCCGTTAGCTCCGTGGTCGCAGTCGTTGCGCGGCCGACTGCCACCGTCGTACGGGTGTCCCGTCGGGAATTCCGGTGCGGGTACGTCCATCCCGCTTTTCGAAACTGGCGCGCTTCATTCAGGAGCCTCCATGGACGCCCGGAAAGCAGCCAGATGCCGTTTCTGCGCTTCGATCATACGCTGGCGGTAAACCCCGTACACCGTATCGGTGTCATGCAGCGTCACGCCTGGGACAGTCGGTGAGGCGAAGGTCGGCAACTCGATGCCGCGAGCGGCAAGCGCCGCCGCCGTGCGCGCAATCAGTTCGTGAGTCAAAATCATCGCCGTGACCGTGGACGAACCGGCTACCGGACGGCTCCAATTTTCGACCTTAACGATCGCGTCCTCGACTGGCGCACAAGTGTCAATGACAACGTCCGCGGCATCGGCCAGCCGTTTGCCGGAGGAATGGGTCGGGGATTTTTCGAGCATCTTCGTACTGGTGACAGCAACTACGAAGATTCCCTTCTTTCTAGCGTACAGGGCGGCTTCAATCCCCGCGGCGTTCCGGCCGCTATGACTGTAGACGATCATCGAGTCGCCGGGGTTGAGCGGCTCGTGGTCTAGAAATTTGTTGATGTAGTTCTCCGTCCGCTCAAGCCAAAGCAGCTCACGAACGCCGCCGGGCCCCAGCACATTGTGCCACATCAGCCTGGGATCGGTTAACGGATTGAAACCGATGAAACTGCCGTAGCGCGGAAAGGCCTCCTGGCACGGCAGAACCGAGTGTCCCGAACCGAAGAGATGGACCAACCCGCCGCCGGCCAGGCTGTCCGCGAAACTCATGGCCACCCGGTCGAAAGTTCCATCGTTGGTCCGCCCTGCTTCTTCGATCAGGGAAATAATCCGATGCAGATAGTGATCAGCCATAACCTGCTTCTCTCACAAATCGAAGGCAGAGCAACCCAAGGAAACCCGCAAAAGTGGACTGATGCCTCTGATCACTTTATCTCGGGTCTTACCGCTTCAGATCCCACCAATCGCCGCGTTTCGCCGCCGCAATCGCCGCGCCGACCAACCCCGCTCTGGTTCCAAGAGCGCCACGCTCGATGCGCACCTCCCGGAGCCGTGACGGGAGGTGGCGGCGCAGGACGTCGCGAATGGCGGGAATAAGGATATCTGCTCCCTCCGAAACGCCGCCGCTTAACAAGACCGAGGACGGATCCAGAAGGGCAATCGCGCCAGCTAACGCTGCTCCGAGAGCCTGCCCGCTTCTTTTGACCGCAGCAAGACAGGCCGCATCGCCGCGTCGTGCGCCGGATATCACGCCTGCACCGTCTCTCGGCGGGGCCATCGCAGCTCCAGCAGCGTCGAGCGCCAGTCCAGAAGCGGCGCCTTCAAGCCATCCCAAAGAAGAAGCACCCGGATCGTTGAGATCCGCGCAAGCCCAGCCGAACGAGCAGGCATGGTGATGTGCACCCCTAATGATCCGGCCGGCGGCGAGAACCGCCGAACCGATACCGGTCCCGATCGCTAGCAGCAAAACATTCTCGCTTGTTTGAGCGGCTCCAAACGTGACCTCCGCCAACAGCGCTAGCTGGGCATCGTTAGCGGCCACCAACCGGTTTTCGCACGGGCGCAGCAGCTCTGCCAGATCAGCTCCATCGAGGTACGGAAGGTTCGGCACCCAAAGGCACGTTGTTCCTTCAACCAGCCCTGGAACGGTCATGCCGATGCCCACGAGATCGCCAGAGGGTCCCGCTTTTGCCTTCAGACCCCGCACCATCTTCGCCAGCTCGTGAAGGCCTAAGGGAGCTGGCCATTCACCAAGCGGGGTAAGTTGGCCGGGATGATCTGCTTCGGCGGCCGCGGCGCGAAGTTTGCTGCCACCGAGATCGATAGCAAGTACATACTTCATCCGATCACCCCTGTCTCCACAACCGTCTTCACAAACGAGCGCTGCAATAAGATGAAGAGCATGAGTGGCGGAAACACGGCCAGAGTCGCCCCTGCCATAACCAGGTTGGTATTGATCGCGCTCCGGTTGTAACTCAGCAGACGGCTCAGGCTGAGCACGATCGGATACTGGTCGTAGTTGCCCTCCAGGACCGTCAGCGGCCAGAGGTAACTGTTCCAATGGTACACAAAGGCGAAGAGGCCAAGTACGGCCAGCGCCGGCGTCACCAGCGGCGCAACAATCCGGAAAACAATGTGCAACTCCGAAGCTCCATCCACCCGCGCTGCGTCGACGAGTTCGTCGGGGACCGCAGCAATAAACTGGCGCATTAGGAAAATACCAAACGCATTAGCCAGGTTGGGCAGGATCACGCCGGCAAGGTTCCCGTCGAGCCGAAGCGATTCAATGATCCGGTAAAGCGGAATCAGGGTAACGATCGGCGGAAGAAACATGGTGGCAATGAGAACGGAAAACAGCGCGTTCCGCCCGGTAAACCGGTGCTTGGCGAACACGTATCCCGCCAGCAGGCTGGTCACCAGGATCCCGGCGGTTGTGACGCCCCCGATCACCGCCGAGTTCAGGAAGGATCTCGGCGTATCGATCACCCTGTTCACCTTGACATAGGCCGCCAATGACGGCGAGGCCGGAAACCATACTGGCGGACTCCGAAGGGTCTCGGCAGGCGTCTTCAGGCTAGAGAGAACCATCCAGGCCAGCGGGAAGGCGGTCACGACCGTGAGGCCAAGCATCAGCGCATATAGCGCGGTACGGATCAAACCAACTCTATACGACGAACTCCGGACGTTCTCGTTCATGCTTCTGATCTGCGGCCAGCGGCGGCAAAAATAGCGGACACCAGCGCACCCAGGATCAACATCACAATCATCGCCATGGCGGAGCCAAGGCCGCCCTCAGACCGCTCGATACCGACCCGCCTGATGTGATAAGTCACGACGTTCGTTGACCCGACCGGCCCACCTTGAGTAATCATGGCGACTGGCTCGAACACCTGCACCGCATTGATCAGTGCGATAATCCCGCTGAACAGCAGGGTGCGACGGAGCAATGGTAATGTCACCCGCCAGAAAAATTTTAAGCCTCGAGCGCCGTCGATGCGCGCTGCCTCAATGATCGTCGTGGGAATCTGAGTTAATCCAGCGACGGCAAGCACTGTGAAATAGCCCGTCTGCTGCCATACGTTCAGCATCACGAGAGAAGAGAGCGCGGTATCAGGACTGGACAGCCAAGAAAGCGGTGCGATCCCGATCCAGCCGAGAGCCTGGTTAATGGGGCCTTCAGCTGGCGAATACAACTTTGACCATACCAGGGCCACAGCGACCATTGGAACCATGTAGGTGCTGAACAGCACGGTCCGTAGAATATGATTCTTTCGAAGGGCGGCCTGGTGCAACAGAACAGCCAATGCGACCGACAGAGGAAGAATCACCACGATCGACTCCGCAGAATAGATTAAGGTGTTGGCCAGCGCTTGCCTGAAATCGCGGCCCACTGGTCCGTAACCGAAAATTTCCGAGTAGTTGCCAAGCCCTATCCAATGAGCCGCGGTAAAAGGCGTTTGCGTAGACCATTGCTGAAACGAGAGCCAGATGCTCAACGCCATCGGAATGAACACAAAAACCGCCAGCAATCCGACGCTTGGGCTGAGCAAGAGGATGGTCCAGGTTCGGGGCGAGCCTCTCATTAACGCGCGGCATTGCCAAGAATCGAGGCGGCATCCCGCTGGGCCTGAGCCTGCGCCTGAGGAGCCCTTTCCTGGCCGAATTGCATCGCCTCGAGATGGTGCTGAAGAGCGTCAGTGAATTCCTGGCCGCCGAGCACAACAGGAAAGGGTTGAGCGGCTTTCAGCTGGCTTACATAACCCGCAAGGAAGTTACTTGCCAGACGCTGTGAAAACGCCGCCACATCCGACTGGCGCGAGGGAAGAATGCCCATTGAGACCAGAAGATCTCCCATCGCGGAAGCTCCGTTCTGGCCTGATTCAGGGCTATCGAGCCATCTGAGAAAGTCCCAGGCCGCTCGGCGCTGAGTCTCGCTGGCGGCCGCGTTCACCACCGTTAGCCAGCTGTAGGAGATCGCGTGTGAACCATTTCCACTTGGTCCCACTGGTATGGGCGCTGTTGCGACATTAGCAAAATGCTGTCCCATCCCTGCCCGGAGGGCAGACTCCCACCAGTTGGCCATGATGATCATCGCCGTCTTTCCGGCAATGAAATTGTCGAGGTACGGCCCTGTCGTATTGGCGTCGGCCGTGCCCATTGAGGGGTCCGTTACTTTCGCGTCGATGAGCTTCTGGATGAATCCGAACGTCTCTGTCGCCGCTTTGCTGTCCAGAGCGGGTTTTCCGTCAACGACCAGGGCTCCTCCGTTAGAAGCCAGCAAGGAAGCAAAGGGATGAACGACGCCGGCAGCCCAGGAGTTGATAGAGCCGAATCCCTGCTGGGTCACATGTCCGCCCTCACGCTTGGTCAGCCTTTCAGCGTCAGCCAGGAGCTCATCCCAGGTCTTCGGCGGCCCGGCTATGCCCGCAGCGGCAAACAGTTCCTTATTATAGTTCAGGGCATAGAGATCGATCTCGTTGGGATAACCGTATATCTTCCCGTCGACTGTCGCGGCGGTTACCGCTGACTCCGACCAGTCCTTTCTAATCTCAGCGGCATCGGCTTCCGGAGCTTCGGTCACGATTGCATCGCGGACCAGCTCTGGCAGCCATAGACTGTAAATGCTGGCGAGAGTCGGAGCATTTGAACCGCCCGCTTGCGAACGCAGAGTTGTCAGCAGATCGGCAAAAGGCACGGCGCGAATCTGGATCGACGTTCCGGGATGATCCTTCATGTAGGCCTTCGCCGCAGCGGAAAGCTTCGCCACTGTTTCGGGTGGCCAATGGGTAAGAAACGAAATAGTAACTGTCGGATTTTGCGCTCGCGCTGACAGCGTCCATCCCTGGCAAAACGCACAAACAACAACCATCGCCGTCCAACGCGCCATATGAGTTCGCAGGCGCCAGATCATTGCAGCCGTTAAGTATAACAATACAACGCTTTGCTGCGAGAAAAACATTCGTGCCCGCTCGCGGGTCACGGTTGCTCTCAGTGATTCTTTTAAAAACTTGTCCTGCGAACCGATTCAGGAAAAAGAGGATCCGTTTTAAAGTCAAAAGGATCCTGCCAATTTTTCAGCGTCAGGCTAAAACCCCTGGCCGATCCACTCTAACGAAAAGGTGAGCGGACACATTGCCTCTGCGCAGCCTATCCTCTTCCGCGAAGGACACACAACGTTAGCGGCCGCTAAAGCCGGAGTCCTGATCACCGGCCAAACCGGCAAGGGGAAAACGTCGGGACGGCCGGTTGTTAGCGAAGGCTCACCTGAACTGCAGCTTCAGTCGACTCACGACCGGAATCCTCATCCCATGAAAACTAAGTTTGCGCTTCTCGCAATCGGAATAGTTATTGGATTGGCTATCGCACCGGTGCCGCTGCGGCCCAGTTTCGTCTACGTGACAAACGACGTCAGCGACATCTCGCGCTGAGTGAACAGGCCCCGTCGCTTTCGGATCGGCAGACCGCCGCTTCCGCCAGGTTTTGCGATGAATCGTGGATGCAGGATGCAAGAGAATGAAAGCATCGAGATCAAGTCTCTGCGAAAACGCCAGCGGGCAGCGTTGAGCCAGAGTGCATGGCGGCGGTTTCAGCGCACGCGGGCGTCGCGGCAGCAGATCTCCCATTTGTTGCCGTCGGCATCCTCGAAAAAAACGGCGTAGTAGCCCGGCGTGTAGTCGTGGCAGTATTCGGGTCCCTCCACGTGATGCGCGCCGGCCTCGCGGATAATCGCGCCCAGACGATCGACCTCTTCCTCGCTCTCTGCGCGGAAAGCGATGCGGTTGGCGTTGCCACGATGGTTCGGTTCCTCGTTCAGCGCGATGAACGGCACCATTTTGCGGTCGCCTTCCGCGTAGTAGCAAACCTCGATTTCCGCGGCGCGGATTCCGGGGAACCCCAGGGCCGGGAGGAACACGTCGTAAAATTTCCTCCCCTCTGCGAAGCTGGACACCCGCAAATCAACGTGGTCGAAGGAGTCGCTGTTCATTCGGAAAAACCTCTCTCCAACAAACATCCGCCGCCCACCGGCCGCAACTGTGTCTAGCCCCGCACCCAAGGGTTTCCCTCAACCCGATCCGGCGGTTTATTCTGGAAGAGGAGGGGAGTGGTCCGGCCAGTAGTTCTTCGCTTGCGAAG
>JAFAVN010000315.1 GCA_019242435.1 Verrucomicrobiota bacterium
CTGCGTAAATAGCTTATGAGTTCAAATGCTCCGGTGGGAGCGGCATCGGAGCCCTCATCGACCGGCGATTCAGTCAAACAATGGATCGCCTCTTTTCTCCGTTACCTGGAGTTGCGCCTCCGGCTTTTGTTGCTGGAATCAAAAGAGGCAGGATTGCATCTCCTGGTTGTCGGCATCCTGGTCACAAGTGTTTTGGTGTTGTTTGCCGGTTCCCTGGTCATGTTGGCGGTATTCCTTCTATACCTGGTCGTTTTGCTGACGCACTGGGCGTGGGGCTGGGCCGCCCTTCTTTGCGCCGGTATTTTATTGGCCGGAAGCATCACGGCCGCGATCATTCTACGGTTCCGGATTACCCGCCGATTATTCCCGATGACGTTGGAGGAGCTACAAAAGGATCGAGAATGGCTCAAGTCAACGACGCGAAACGCCGAGTAATTGAAGAAATAGCCAAGACTCGCACCGAGCTGTCCGGCGCCACCTCAGTGGTAAAGGAACAGTTAAATTTTCCGCAACGTTTTACGGTCGTCTTGCGGAAATATTCTTGGACGTGGATGGGCTTGGCGGCAGTAGCCGGTTGGATTCTTTCCCGTTTACCCAGCAGGAAAAAGAAAATCTACATACAAGCCGGTAAGCGTGTCCGACGGGGTAAAGGATTCGCGTCCACAGTTGCCGGCCAGCTTTGGTCATTGGCCTGGTCGCTAACAAAGCCGGCGATTACTGCTTATTTGACAAAAAAGATGTCACAAAAACCCTGATTACCGTTTCCCCGCGAGCACTGATCGCAACCAAAAGAGGTTGCCCTACTGAATAAGTAGGGTAAAATGACATATGACGGCGTCCACCGTAGATCCCCAGCAGGCGCTCGCGCCGCAAAAGCGTGACGATTTCTACCGGTTAACCGTGGCCGGATTAGTCAGCAGGACCTTCCAGTTTTCGCTGGAAGACCTGAACTTTAATTTTGCCGAGAAAGCATTTAAACCCATCGGCGTGGGTCGCGGACATCCAGAGGGTGAAAGTACCTGGACAGGTTGTCTGTTGAACGAATTGATCGATTTCGTGGCTGCATCCGGCCAGGCTCGGCACATTGAGTTTGTTCATTGGCTACTCGGTCAAGAAAACAGTCAACCCCAACGCTTGACCTGCTCGATCCCAATCACAACCCTCGAACAGGAAGAGGTTGGTCTGGTTTGGGGACAGAACGGCGAGTTCCTTTCATCTGAACAAGGCGGCCCCCTGGTGGCTCTTTTGCCGTCGTCAGGAGGTTACCAGCAACTCTCTGGTGTCTCCAGAATCAACCTGGTGCTGCTACCATCGGTCACGACCTGGGCCAGCGCGACGCAGGGCGTGACAGTATAAGGGCAGCTTTGAACCCTCATCAGCCGCGCCTCCTCTCGGTGAAGATTGTTTCATTAGGAGGGAAGCCGCTTTAGCGTCCGCAAACGGACATGCGCTCGCTCCAACAATGGCGGGTGTGTCATCAAAAAATGCGCAAACCGGCGGCTCCCCGTTTAGGCGCCAATGCTCGGTGATCAGCTGCTCCAAAAGATTGACTTCTAAAAATTTCTGCAGAGTCGGCTTTCCAACTGAGAAGCAAAAGTCTAGTCTCGGCGCTTATGTCGTGCCGCCGTACTCTCGCCGTCTTAATCAGTTCTCTCGCACTCCTCTCCTTTGCCCGGGCTGGTGACTTCCGGGCCGCTTGGGTTGCTTCGGTTTACAACCTCAATTTCCCGAGCAGACCAGGTCTGTCGCCGGAGGAACAGGAGGACCAAATTAGTCGCATTGTGGAGACGGCGAAGCATCTCGGTCTGAATGCCCTCATGGTGCAAGTTCGACCGGAAGGAGACGCTCTCTATCGATCTGAGCTCGAGCCATGGAGCCGTTTTCTGACTGGCGTTCAGGGCCAGCCGCCAGGTTACGATCCTCTCGCCGTATTCATCAAAGAAGGAGCTCGCTGCGGCGTTTCAATTCACGCCTGGATCAACCCATACCGCGCTGCCACCGACGTTTCCGCCGCCCGGGCGTCATCGCATGAAGTCTATCAACTGAATCGCGCCATCCGGCGTATCGGCGCTTCACTATGGTTGGATCCCGGCGATCCAGCTGTTCGGCGGCATGTTACCGCCGTAGTAAAAGATTTGCTGCAACGGTACGCCGTGGCTGGTCTGGTCCTCGACGATTATTTTTATCCTTATCCTTCGCATGCCAATCCTAAAGGTACTTTTCCTGACGGCTCGACTTATGCCCGGTATCGGGCCCAGGGCGGCGCTCTTGCCCTCGATGATTGGCGTAGGCATAACGTCGACGAACTCATCAGCGATCTGCATGAAGCCGTCAAATCGATCCGACCAAATGCTTTGTTCGGCGTCAGTCCTTTCGGAATTTACACGCATGGTGCTCCGGCTTCTGTGCATGCCGATCTCGACCAGTATCGAGATCTTTATGCTGACCCTGTGAAATGGATGAAGGAAGGTTGGGTCGATTATTTGTCGCCGCAGCTTTACTGGCGCGACGGCGGCCCGCAAAGCTATTCCGCGTTGTTAGCCTGGTGGCGAAGTCCGGACGTGAATCCCCAAGGAATTCCCATTTATCCGAGCATTACCTTAGACAAGCTCAGCTCGAATTGGTCCTCCAGCGAAGTCGCCCGTCAGCTGATGTTGGAACGATCAATCAAACCCCGGGGAGATGGGGGGTTTATTATTTGGAATATCGAACCTTTGCTCAACAACCAGAGAGGCGTCGCCGGCGTCATTGAGCGCGAAAACGGCGGTGCGGTGGCGACGAGATAGAGCCTGAATTTCTGGTAGAAGCCGAGGTGTTCCACGCGTTACCGTTCTGCCAGGAAGACAGGCTTCACCATTCCAGCGGTTCGTAAGGCAAGCCATGGGCTTGAGCTACCGCGCGATTCCGCACCTTCCCATCCATTACATTCACTCCGCCCGAAATTCCCGGCTGCTTCTTGATCGCTCCGGATAAGCCTCCTTCCGCCAGAAACTCGACAAACCTGGAAGTAACATTGGTAAGTGCCTGGGTAGCGGTACGAGCGTAAGCTCCCGGCATGTTAGCGACGCAATAATGGACGATCCCCTCCTCCACGTAGACTGGGTTGTCGTGGGTAGTGGGCCGCGATGTTTCACAACAACCGCCCTGGTCAATCGCAATATCCACGAGAACACTTCCTGGTTTCATCATCCGCAACATCTCTCGAGTAATCAGGCGCGGCGCCCTGGCGCCGGGCACCAGCACTGCTCCGATCAGGAGGTCAGCTCGTGGCAGAATTTCAAGGAGATGGGCTTCGCTTGAGTAAAGCGTATGAGCCGTATGCATGGTAATATCCAGGAAGCGCATCCGCTCGATATCGACTTCCAGGATCGTAACGTCTGCACCGAGGCCGGTCGCCATCCGAGTAGCATTAATCCCGGAGGTGCCTCCGCCAATGACGATCACGTTTCCAGGCAGGACACCGGGTACACCGCCCAAAAGTACTCCTTTGCCTCCGCGATGTTTGGCCAGGAAAAAACCGCCAACAATGATCGACATCCGCCCGGCAATCTCGCTCATTGGTTCGAGCAGCGGCAGCCGTCGATTAAGCTCGACGGTTTCATAGGCAACAGCGGTGACCCCGGATGCCATTAAGGCTTCGGTCAACTCCTTGTTGGCCGCGAGGTGGAGGTAGGTAAAAAGAATCTGGTCCTTGTGTAACAACGGGTACTCAGAAGGCAACGGCTCTTTCACTTTTACGATCAGATCGCTTTGAGCAAAGACAGCGGCATGATCCTCCAGCAAATGACCTCCGGCCTGAGCGTATTCTTCGTCGGGAAAACCTGCGCCGGCACCGGCGCCGCGCTCTACGTAGACTCTGTGCCCCAGCCGGTTCAGCTGATAAACAACGGACGGCAACAGCGCTACCCGATGCTCTTGTTCTTTAATCTCCTTAGGAACCCCAACATTCATATACCCTTCTATCGCTATCAGATCGAGGAAGCGAGAATTTCGTCGACCTCCGGACCGCTGCCAGTCGGCGACAGTATCGAGGCAGGTAACGCTTCTTATGACGGGCTGACGCCGCAGGTCCAAAGCTGCTTCTTACCTTTTGCTCATTCGCTCAGAACTCACTCAGGGAGACCTGCCGACATACCGGGTTTTGTGCGCGATATTCTGCGTAGCTTTTTTCGGCGCGTTTCTCTAGCGACACCGACTTCTGTTCCCGTGCGGTTTTGATGGCTGCGTAAAACGAAGCCTCGATTTGGTTGTTGTCAGCGCCGACAGCTGCCAGAAACACACCGCGAAGCCGGTACAGTTCGGCACGCCACCAGCGCTCCTCAGATCTCTCGCCGAATGCCTCCGCTTCACTTATTACCTCGAGAGCTTCGGAGGTACGATGCGCTAGATGCAAAGCCTCAGCCTTTATTGCCAGCCACAATGGCACGGTGACAATCGCTGGACCTTGTACCTCATAACTTTCTACCCCTTTCTCGATCGCCGAGATGCCCTCAACTGTCTGACCTGAAGCGCTGCGGACCCAACCGCGGAGAATGGCTGCTCCAGTAGTTGCCAGAAAATTGCCAAAATTGTGACGCGTCGACAGCGCAATCAAATCCGATGCCAGGCGTTCAATTTCAGCAGAGTTACGCTCGAAGTGCGCCAGGCCTGCGGCAAAATACAGAGCCAGGGCTAGCCCGTGCGTATCATTCAACTCTTTTGCTAGCGAGATCGCTTCCGCCATGTTCGCGTGGCAAGAGGCGCTCTCTCCTAAGTGCCATTCCGACCAGGCCAAAAGGTACAGGCACGAAACGGCGGGCGAGACGACTTCTTCGACCGGAGACCTGGCACCTCCCGAGCGCCAGATCTGAACGCCACGCATCGCGTACTGTTTCGCGGCTCCGAAATCGCCCAAAAGATAGAACGTACCTGCCAAAGCGCGGTAGGCTCCTATCATTAGCGCAGGTTCGTTCAACTCCTGGGCCAGAGAGTAAACTCGTTTGGCTATCTGCATGGTTGCACTTAGGCTCTCGGTAACCAGGCAGTGGCGCCACTGACCGATCAGTGCCACATAGAGCAACAGGGGACGATTCAGGCAAAGACACAATGACTCCGCACGCTCGTAACAGATTCGAGCCTCTGGTATTCCCGATCCTTGCGTGGCCGATAGGTAAAGTCCCGCCTGCATGAGGAGGAAGAGTTGATCGTCCGCCGTAAGACTCTGCCCGTCGATGGCAGTTTCAATGGGTGAACCCCAGCGTCCAGGTTCGAAGAAATTGGCTAAGACCGAGAGCAATGCCCCTCTGGCTCCCAGGACATTAGCTGCAAAGAAGGCATTCCCTCGCTGAATTCGGGGAATGTAAATTTCATGAAGTGCGTCGCGAAACAGACCGGCATGACAGGCCGAGGTTACCGCTAAGAATAGTGGCTCCATCTCCCTTACACTGGCTGGCAGCTGCGGCGCAAGCGTTCGATAATAGTGATAGAGCCGCCTGTTGCATTCTTTCCACGCCTCGGTTTGCTGACTACGCAACTGTCCGCCATAATATTCACGAATGAGGGGATGGGTATCCAGATGATCAGGATTATCCGGATCTTCTCCAGCCAGGAGCCTCGCTCTTCTTAATTTAGCCAGAATCGCTCGCCACTCGGGTAGGCTCAAATTGCTCAATGAATCTGTGAGGCCTTGGATCGCAGGCACTTTTAGCAGAGCAGCGAACGCCTTTCCGTCCGCGGGACGATCGAACAGACCAAACATGCGAAGAACCGAGAGCTCAGGACCTTCCCGAAACCAGGTTTCATAAGATTCCATCACTTTTCGGGCGTGAACTCCGCTTCGAACGTCGTGAGTAAGACAGGTTGACAGTTCTCTGCGAAACTGAATATCGCCATCGTAAGCATCCGTCAGATAGCTGCCCAACAGCGTGAGAGCGAGACAATGGCCACTGAACTCGTTGCTCGCGCTCCTCAGCTCCGCCTCATCTCCCTTGACACCCAACGCTCGGAGCAGCTTGGCGCCGGCATCGCCCGATAGTTGTTCCAGGTTACACCGCAAGGCTGAGGTTCCCTCGTGATCTGCGATATCGGCAACTGGCGTCCGCGTGGTGATCACGCAAAGCCCTTTATTGAAGGCAGCGAGTTCGCGCAATAGCGATTGGAGAGGAGGCTCCCGTAGCCGTCCTTCTTGTGGACCAGGCGCATTTTGAAGCGGCTCAAGGCCATCCAGAACCATTAAGGTTCGACGACCGGCTGCGAGCTTCGCCAATCTTTCGCCTTTCTCCCACCCGGTTCCGAGCCGTGGATCTGGGTCTCCAAACCAATTAAGAGCCGCATCCACAAAATCGTCTGCGGACGAAGTTTCTCCGTTGCTGCCCTGTCTGTAGAACGACCAGGCAAAAACAAGCTCTGCAGAATGAAAATGGTTCGTAGCCATTCGTCGAAGCCAATGGTTAACGAGCGTGGACTTTCCGACCCCAGCCCAGGCAACAATGGTAACGACGTTGACGTTCTGGTTTGCCCATGCCCGATCCAGAAAAGCGATATCCTCCTCCCGACCAAAGAGACTGCTTCCTGTGATGGGTAGTCTAGCTACTGAAACTTTCTTTGGACGGGGTCTTACTCGCGGCTTGCGAGTTCCGACCAGCGAATTGACGGGAGGCTTTTTCTGCAGACTCTGACGAGTGATTCTACGCCCCGCCTCGAGAGCGCCCGTTATCGTAGGTATCGCCTTCAGGAGTTCGGCCGGACCTCTAAATCGTCGACTCGGATCTTTCTCAAGAAGCGTCTCAAGTAAAAGGACGACCGGCTGCGGAACATCTTTGAGTTGTCCAATCGGCAACGATGCATGCTGATGCTGATCCATTATCTCGGTGGGCGAGCCTCGGAATGGCGCCTTGCCCGCCACCATCTGCCAGACGATCACGCCCAGCGAATAAAGATCCGAGCGAATGTCCACGCCGGCTCCCCTAACTTGCTCCGGGCTGGCAAAAGCAGGTGTCCCGATGAAGCCGCCGTGAGTAATGTCCGATTCGCTGGCGTCCGCCGCTTTTGCCAGACCGAAATCGATGATCTTGATCGTAAGGTCCGGACCGCTCACCAGCATCAAATTGCCCGGCTTCAAGTCTCGGTGTACTACCCCGTGGCTCTCGGCCAGGGCCAGTGCGTGCGCCACTTGCCCGACTACCGCCAGCGCAAAAGATGCCGACAACGATCCTTCGCGGCGCATACGCGCCTCCAGCGTTTCACCCTCGACAAGTTCCATGGCGTAGAAGCATTGGCCGTCGATTTTGCGCACCCCATAGTAAAAAACTGACGCGATGTTTAGATGCCGAAGCCGCGCGGCCGCGCGGGCTTCGCGCAGGAAGCGTTCCCGAGCACCCCGGCTCCAGGCGATGCGAGCGTCGATGACTTTCAGCGCCACCGCGTGACCCAACACCGTATCGAGCGCACGGTAGGTAACGCCCATACCGCCCCGGCCCAATTCATCAAAACAGCCGTCGCCGCGCCGCACAATCTTGTAATGGTCAAAACAGCCGTCGTCGAGCAGGTCTTGCGTCGTCGGTTCGGGTTGCATCGCCTGACGCAACAGGCATACCGGGCATCCCTTTTCGTCTTCTTGAGTCGTGTACGGGACGCCGCAGTTCGAGCAGCGCTCTAGCCGCTCCCACTTGGCGATTTGAAAGAATGCCTCTTGTCCCATGCGATGCGGCCAAGTTCTCGTTCTATCCTCTTACGCGGCCTTCGGCCTGGACGAGAGCCTCACAGAGTCCGTGTAGCTCGGCCTCCACCTCTGCCGGATCCAACACGGTGCGCTCGACTTCCTCGCGCACCAACTGCGCATGCCGCTGCCGTAGCCGGTGAATGAGGCTTGTGACGTTCGGAACGCTGACGTCGAGGGCGTCCGCAGCTTGCTCGTAGGTAACCCGAGCCTGCCTGTCCACATCGCGGCCCAAAAAGCCTTTCAAGGTGCGAAAGATCTTGGCTTTCCCCTCCGCAGCGTGTTCTTGCTCAAGGCGCTCGCCGGCGCGGCGCAAAAGCAGCAATGCCCATCGCGCGTCGTAGAGCGTCTCCGGCGTAAGCCGTTCTTCGGGTTCGAAAACCAGGCGCGTCTCCGCATCTTGACAATCCAGCCGGATCAGCTCTGCCCGCCCGCCACGCTTTTCCGCGCGCGCGCGCCGGTCTGCGGCCGCAATGAAGTTCTGGAAAGAGGCGAGCAGAAACGAGCGAAACCTTCCCTTGGACCGTTCAACCGTGGCTAGCCCACGGCCGCCGATCAGGTGTTCAAAGAACCCCTGAACCAAATCCTGGGCGTCCTCAAGCGAACGACCGCGGCGTCGGGCAAACGCATAGAGCGGTGGCCAATAAAGCCTGCATAACTCAGCCAAAGCGTTCTGGGCGCAAGGCGCCCCGCTCTGCACGGCCCCCAAAACCATGCTCCAGCGCGTCTTATCAAACTGGCTGTCGTCAGGCTCGGTGGAGCTTTCAGCCGCATTCTCAAGGCGCCGGCCGCGCTCCTTTTCGTCATTGTGGAAAACAATTACGGCGTGGCCCTTTGTTCCTTCTAGTAACTGCATCGTTAGTTATCGAATTTTGGTAGAGCGACTAATCGTCCCCGCTTATTGAGTTCAACGAAGAAAACTGACCAATCCCTCAACGAAACTTTTTGCTAGGCGAATTAAAAAAAAAGCGAATTGCGCCTGAAGTTCTGAAAGTTTTTTCGCCAGATTGCTTTGTAATCAATGTAACCGGAATGCGACGGCAAATCCGCGATTCGGATTCGGCCCAAGTTCCAAAGTTACTTGCAACAAAAAAACAATCGTGAACTTATGAAAAAGTTTCTTTTAGGTTTAAGCGCAGCTGTGGCGCTTTTATTACCGCTCAGCCAGAGCGCTGAAGCGCACTGGGTCGTCTACCGCAAGGTTTATGTCTACCATCACGTTTACGTGCATCACCACTCCTGGCACCCCGGCTATTGGTACGCCAAGTTCTGGCACCCGGGCTACTGGTATTAATGGAGCTCAATCGAACATCTTACTATTGAAGACTTCATGAAAGACCGACAATTTTTGCGGACTCTGGCCGTTATTTCGGCGGCCCTGTTATGTTCTACCCATCTGGAAGCTCAAGTTCCGAGAGCCGGTAATCACGTCTCGCTTAGGTGTCTTGGGAACATCGCAGGACCGCGATATCTCGACGGAAGAACTGCAAATGGCACTGTTGGCTTAGCGCCGAATATGAGCCCGGAATTCACTGGTACAAGGTGGCGGGTCGTTCGACTTTCTGACGAGGTGGTTGAGTTAAAGTGCCTTGGCAACATCGAAGGTCCCAGATGGCTAGATGGTAGAACGGCGGACGGCACGGTGGGGTTAGCGCCAAACACAAGTGGACGCTTTACCGGCACACGATGGCAGGTTGTTCAGGCCGGCTACAATGATCCCAACATCGTCGAATTAAGATGCCTTGGCGACATCGATGGACCACGATGGCTGAATGGTAGAACGGCAGACGGCACAGTGGGGATTGCCCCTACGACAGAACCGCCATATACCGGCACCAAATGGGAAATGATACCTGTCGACTAACACGAGACGCTGTCGCTGCGCTCAAATGAGCCGAAATGCGCTTCTACGAAGGAATGCTTTGCAGCGTTGTGTGACCCAAATCAGATGATGCTGCTGATAACGTCCGCGACGCTGGCGACGGCGCTCGATTGTAATTGTTAGCTAATCGGAGGCCCCCGTGAAACATCGACAATTTTTGCAGTCTCTCGCCGTTATTTTTTTCGGCGCGGTAATAGCCATTTCGGCATCGGCGCAAACGCGCGAGCAAATTCCAGTTATGCCAGCGCAGATAGCTGCGCGGCAGGCCCAAAAAGATGCCAATCCGGTGATAAGTCAGCGCGACGAGCTGCCACCGCAACCGGAGGATGCAACGCTTGCCGCCATTCATCGGGATTCGCTGCTGGAGGATGCAACGCTTGCCGCCAGTCAGCATGATTCGCTGCAAAACCAACCAAAGATCGGAAAAGCGGAGGCGCCCCCCAATCAGCAGGACACGGCTAACGCTGCGGATCAGTTTCAACCGCAGCCGGAACCGCAATCAGCAACTTCCGACGTCTTGCCAGCACTCGCTGCGGCAAAGCTGCCGGCAGAGAACGAGCAGGCCACGGCTTCGCAGAATCAGGCACACCGTTCGGCATCAGAATCAGCGCGACGCCAAAGAATCCACCGAATACGAGAGTCGAAGACCCAAAACTCCGCCTCGTCAACAATAGCGACACCATTCCTTTCTCAGCTCCAAAATCAGTGGAATCGACTCTGGCGTACCCGTTCAAACAGCAAGAGATCAGGTTACCACTCAAATGAATGAGATCGCGATTTCGGCGAGGCGACTGACCGCTCGATCGCTTCCGCTATTGAACAACCGGGCCGGCCAGGAGTAGAGGTCATTCCTGGCGGATGCCTGATCGGCGTCAGGCAGTTTCGAGAATGCTCCGCAGCAACGCCGTCAGTTGCCCACCTCAATTGCCAATGCGATCCCCTGGCCGCCGCCGATACACATGGTTACGATGCCACGTTGGAGTCCGTCCCGGCGCATGGAGTGAATAAGACGAGTCGTCAGTATGGCTCCGGTCCCGCCGATGGGATGCCCATGGGCCACCGCCCCGCCCTCTACATTGACGATTTCTTCCGACAAACCAAGTTTCTGCGTCACAGCGATAGCGATGGCGGCAAAAGCTTCGTTGATTTCAATCCTCTCAATGTCGCCAAACTTCCAACCGGCACGTTCTATTGCTTGCCGCACGGCCGGAATCGGTCCGAGACCAAACATCCCGGGCTCAACGGCCGCGATTCCATAAGAGACCAAGCTCGCTACCGGCGCTAGCCCGTGCGCTTCCGCCCATTTGCGATCCGCCAGGACCATGGCAGCTGCACCGCTATTTATGCCCGGCGCATTCCCGGCGGTAATCGTTCCGTTCGGCCGAAAAGCCGGTTTAAGCACCGCTAACGCTTCCAACGTGGTTTTCGGCCGGTTGTGTTCATCGGTGTCAAAGATAGTGGTCCCTTTACGTCCGGGGACTTCGACCGGCACAATTTCTTGTTTGAATTTTCCGACAGCTTGAGCGGCGCCGAAGCGCTGCTGCGAACGGAGCGCCCACTGGTCTTGCGCTTCACGACTGATTTGATATTTCTGGACGAGATCTTCTGTATGCCAGCCGGACGCCTGATCGGAGAAGGCGTCGTTCAAGCCGTCGCGCAACACACTATCGTAGAGCTGCCCTTCGCCGAGTCGATAGCCCCAGCGACCGCGCATCACCAGAAATGGCGCCAAGTCCATGTTCTCCATGCCGCCCGCCACGGCTGCATGCACCGAACCTAAAAGGATCTCCTGCGCCGCTGAAACGATCGCCTGTGCGCCCGATCCACAAACTCGGTTCACGGTCATAGCCGGGACGGTCACGGGTACGCCGGCTCCAATGGCGGCTTGCCGGGCCGGATTCATTTTTGCCCCGGCCTGAATCACATTGCCCATGATCACCGTGCCGACTTCTTGCGGTTCAACCCCGGCTCGCTCAAGCGCAGCTTTGATTGCCCTTGAGCCCAGCTCAGGCGCCGAGACTTCCTTCAGGCTTCCGCCAAACGTTCCAATCGCAGTCCGGACTGGGGTCGCAAATACGACCGAGCGTAACGATGTCATACTGTGTCTTGCTTGGGCTTTTCCTTCTGTTTCGCTGCCGGCCGGAGGAACGGGTTTTCGGTTCTCTGCTGTTCTTCCGGTGTCAGAGACTGGCGAAGCTCGGCCTCGATCTCTTGCACCGTATTCGTGCTGGTATGAATATGGTGTTCCCGGTCATATTCCTCTATCAATCGTTGATAGGCGTGACACAGAATCGCCAAACGTGCCAGCAGGTAGATCGAGATAGCCGCTTTTCCTTCCTGGAGTGGACACATTCGTTTCGCCAGCAGACGCAAACTTTCCGCACTCAATAGAAAGTTTTCGCGATTCACGCTCTTATCCGGGTTATGGATTTGAACCACCATTTCTTGGCCATCAAAATCGAATTTGATGCTGTAGCGAACCTGGTCTTTCCCTTCAAAGGACAGATATAGAGCTTCTTCTGATTGGTTCTCGGCGTACAGCTCCGCGCCCCGCCGCTGTACATCCGTCAACCAATTATCGACGAGCGCTTTGAGGGTTCCCGAATTGCTCATACCATGCAATATCATGAAATCGGTGGGTTAGCCCGAACTTAACTAGCCGACAGATTGGTAGGATCCGGCGACCTTTTGATTTTCAGAATTGGCTTAAGGGTGTCGGTTAGGCGTACGTCCGAAGGACCTCATGCACGCCCTCAACTGCCATGCCCCCCTCACCCACTGCGGCGGCGCACCGTTTCACCGAACCGGAGCGTACATCACCTGCAGCAAAAATGCCCGGCCAACTCGTCTCTAATGGCCCAGGTAAACGACTCGCGCCTTTCCATGGGGCAGCATTCACGACCGCTTGACCGGTTTTGATAAAGCCCTTTTCATCGCGCTCGATCTCAGAGGGTAACCAGCCAGTACAGGGCTTTGCGCCGATCATGGAAAAGACAGCAGACGTCTGCACGGTTTGTCGTTCCTCTGTCTTTGTGTTCTCCAGCTCGATCGCTTCGAGAGCCTTCTGGCCCATCATTTTCCGAATCTCGGTATGCATGAGAATTTCGATGTTCTTTCTTGCCTCGACCCTGCGCGAGAGATAACTCGACATACTTTTGGTGAGGCCTTCGCCTCGGACCACCAGGAGGACCTTGGCCGCGTTTTCGGCCAGGAACATGGCTGCCTGGCCCGCAGCATTACCGGCACCCGCAACAACCACGGTTGAGCCACGGCAAATTTGTGCTTCCCGGGCCGTGGCAGCGTAGTAAACCCCAGAGCCTTCAAAAGCTTCACGGCCCTCCGCCTCAAGACGATGGTAGTCGGCACCGGTCGCGATAATGACGCATTTGGCCAGCAGGACCGCGCCGCAACCCTCGATCACCACGGACCCGCTATACTCGCCGTTTCGGCAGGTGAGAGAGAGCGCCTGAGCCGGCGTGGAGAATTTCGCTCCGAAACGATACGCCTGCAGCTGTGCGCTATGAGTCAGGTCACCGCCGCTGATACCGGTTGGAAAACCAAAAAAATTTTCAATCAGGGAAGATGATCCAGCTTGTCCGCCTGGTGCGTAACTTTCCAAAACTACGGTTTGAAGCCCTTCGGAAGCTGCACACACGGCGGCAGCCAGACCGGCCGGACCGGCACCGACAATGGCGAGATCGCAGCTGGTCTCGGTTTCATCATCGCGCACCAGGGGGCGGAGCAGCCCGGCCACGCGAGCGACTTCGCGCAGCGAGGGGCGTCTCAGTGGCATTCCACTGGCCGTGATTAGCGCTGGCAGGTCGCGACTTGCCAAGTGCAGTCGTTCACCTAAGGCCCTCCCGTACTCACTTTCAAAATCGACTAACCGATGCGGGATATGATTCTTATCGAGGAAATCATCGAGTTGCTGGCCCTCAGGCGAGCGGCCGTATGCCAGGATACGCAGCCCGGCAAACTCACGGTCACGTTTCAGGCGTTGCCGGCGCATTATGAAAGCGCGCACAATCGGCTCACTAACTCCGGGCATCTCGGCCAGCGCCTGGCGGAACCGATTCGCCGGCACCTCTAGGATTTCGCTCTCCTCCGCTTTGCCTCTGGCATTGGCTAGTGTCGCGGTACCCATTAGCATTGCCACATCTCCAATAAAACCGCGCGGCCCACAGACCGCGAGGATTTGTTCCTGTCCATCGCGCGACTCGAATACTTCCAGCTCGCCGCTCAAAACTACCATCAACCCGAGATCGCGTTGACCCGCCCGGTATAAAAGTTCGCCGTCTCGAATCATCCGACGGACGCCAAGCGGCTCCAGCATAGCGAGCTGCCGATCATCGAGTTTTGGAAAGGCTACGCTCTCCGTATCACGATAAAATCGCTCGTCTTCATCAAGTTCGGTCATGGTCG